>JASHSA010000016.1 GCA_030037035.1 Thermoplasmata archaeon | reverse complement strand
TCTCGATAGCCCGCGCACCGCCGGCGTCGAGCGCTTCCTGAGCTCCCGGCCCCTACTCCCCGCGGCAGGGAGTCGACGGTGTCCGCCTCGCCGGCGGCGATCGCCAGTCGGGACCCCGGACGCCGCTACGCTCCGGAGTCGGCACCGCCTTCGTCGTCCCTAGCAGATTCGGGGTGTCGGCACCGGAGGGATCGCAGCCCGAGCGTATCGAGCCCGGACCGCACCGTTCGGTAGACGGTGCCTCCGTTCCGGTGCGTCGACAGATTTACGTGCCGTGCGCGAGCTCGCGCCGGCAACCGCCTCAGCGTGGTGTCTCGAGATGTTCGGACGTTGCTCCTGCTGCGGGTCGTTCGGCGACGTCGGCCCGTTGCTGGTCCCGAACGGAGGACAGCGGCTCGTCTGCGTTGTTTGCGCCGACGGCTGGGGTCCTCCGCGACTCCCGGACCGGGACCGGTTTCGCCTGCTCGTGCAGAATCTGCAGGAGGGCTCGCTGGCTCCTTCCGAGGAGCGCGACCTGAGGTTCGCCCTGGACAGCATCCTCGAACGCTCCGAAGGGCGCTCGGAGGCGGCGCACGTCCTGCTCGAGGAACTCTTGACCGGCAGCATGCTGAGCCCTCAGCGAGCGCGTCCGCCGGGGTCACCCTCCCGCTGAGCCGGCCGGACCGCCCCCCGGCCCGTGCCGGGAGGGCGAGGCGCAAGAGAGCCCACCCTTCGGGCTCCCGGCGGCTCGTTCCGGCCTGGTTCGGCGGCCGACCTTTCGCGACCTCCCCGCGGGCCGGGGGACCACCTACGGAACCCTCCGACACCCGCCCCCGAGGGACCGGGACCTCACAGCTCCGCCCGCTCCCCCGGCACGCGCCGGAAAAGCTGCACGTCGCCGACGTGCGGGGTCTTCAGCAGGAACCGTGCGAGACGCTCGAGGCCGAACCCTCCGCCCGCGGACGGGACCAGTCCCTCGGACCGCTCGAGGTAGGCGCGGAACGCGGCGTGAGGGATCCCGTCCCGCGCGATCCGAGCGCGAATGCGCTCCGGTTTCCACTCGCGCTCCGCGCCGGACAGCGCCTCGCCGAAACCGCCGGGATAGATCAGGTCGTAGTTGAGGAAGTGGCCGGGGTCGTCCGGGTCCTCGCGGTCGTAGAACTCGCGCCGGTGGCACAGCGCCCAGAACGGCTGCTCGCGGTCCCGGGAGGCGTCGCCTTCCCAGTCGGGTCCGTACTTCGCCTCGAGGTCGTGGGTCGTGAGAACCTCCCAAGGAGGGGCGAACCGAGGCGGCTCGACCCCCAGCGAGGCGAACACGGGGTGCTCGCGGAGCGCCGATCCGAGGCGAGCGTAGTAGCGCTCGATCAGGGCCCGGACCTCCGCTCCGCGGGCGCCCGGGAGCTCGAAGTCGGCCTGCGTGAACTCGAAGAGGTGCTTTCCTGAGCTCCCCCGCTCCGCCCGCTCCAGGCGGACGTTCGGGGAGAGGATCCAGATCTTCCCGAGCTCCCGGACCGCGAGCTGCTTGTGGAGGATCATCGAGTTCATCAGGTAGAACCGCTGCCCGAGGTAGTCGACCTCGACCGTCCTGAGGACCGACGAGCCGGGGTCCGGCCCCAGCGGGTCGGTGCTCCGCCCCAGCATCACGGGGAGGAGCTGCGTGAACCCCTCCCCGTGAAAGAACCGGGTCGTCTCGGCGAGCACGTCGCTCACCAGCCCCAGTCGTTGCGTTCGGCGCTCCCGCTCGGCTCCCGACGTGGCGTCCGCTCCGCTCATGTATCCCTCCACCGAAGGTCGCGCTCGGGCGGCGCGTTCCCGCGCCTCCCGCCGGTATCGACCTTCTACGCCGGATTATTCCGTCCCCGGCCCACGGGGCCGAGGGCGGAAGGCGACGCGCCGGGGATGGCGCGGACGCGTGCCGGCGGACCGGCGTTCGAGAAACGGGGGGAGGGACCGCTCCCGCGCATCGGGTTCCCCTAAGGGCCGCCTCGCATAAACTCTTGAGGGGGCGGGCCCGGAAGCCGAGGGGTCGGCTCTCCGCACCGTCGGAGAGGCTTGAGACGCCGGCCGACGGGCCGGTCCACCAGGATCCCCGATCTCCCCCAAAAGGGAGCGACACCGCCTCGGTTTCTCACCCCACCACGTCTTTATGAACGGTCCAACGGTGAAGGTAACATCGGCACGGAACGTGGCATGATCGAACCGGGGGAACCGTCCGGGAGCGGGAACGCATCGACGAAAGCGAGATTCCATCAAGGACGATCCGCAGGACCGTTCGGCAGGGTCGGCCTTGTCCTTGCCGTCGTTGCCGTCATGGTCGTCTCCGCGGCGGTCGCCGGCCTTGTTACCGCGAGGTCGGCCTCGCTACCGTCCCCCAGCCCCGCGACGACGGCCCCTCCTCCGGCGTCGTTGCCGAGCTCGCCTGCCGTCAGCACCCCTAGCCCTGCCGCGTCGAGCGCGGCCGGGACGTCGGCTTCGTGCGGTGCGGGAAGCTCGGTCGCCTCGCCGAGGCCGCTCGTCGACTCCCCGGCCTACAACTCCTACGTCACCCCGTACGTCACGTTCACCGGTCCGTTCTCCTACGTCGCCGGGGGTGCCGCGCTTCGGGACCAGGGGTACGGCACGATCGACCTGACCTGGTCCGGCCCGCTCGTGGGCGCCTATCTCGTCTGGGAGTCGATGGACGACGGCGTCCCGCCCGCCTCGGCGGACCTCAACGGCGTCGCGATCACCGGTTCCTGGGTCGCCTACGCGAGCCCTTCGCCGTGCTGGTCGCCGGAGTACATCTACACGTTCGTCGCCGACGTCTCCTCCTGGGTCGTCAACGGGGCGAACCAGCTCACGAACTTCGCTTCCGGGATCACCAACGGCAGCAACCCCTGGTCCTCCCCCCAGATCTATCCGATGCTCGAGGGGGCGAGCCTGGTCGTCGTCTACGAGTCGGGCGCGCCGGTCCACCAGATCACGCTGTACGCGGGCGCCCTCACCGAGGAGGGCAGCGGCATCACCGCGCCGCTCGACTTCGGTCCGGCGACGTCCACGAGCGCGGAGACGACCTACGTCTTCGCGGACGGTCAGCTCCCCGGCAACGGGGCGATCTGGAACGGGGTGGTCATCGACGCGAACGCCTTCCCCGGGACCGACCCGAAGGCGACCCCGACCCCCTGGAGCGAGGGGAACCTCTCGGACACGAGGACGTTCGCGGTCAGCGTGCCGTTGGGCGCCACGAGCGTGACCGCGGGGATCACGCCCTCGGGCGACTGCCTTACCTGGGCGGCCCAGGTGGTGAGCGTCCAGGTCGCTCCGGCGCCGCCGCCCTACACGGTCGGGTTCACCGAGAAGGGACTTCCGACCGGGACGACGTGGAGCGTCACCCTCGACTCGTCGACCCTGTCGACGAAGGTGAGCGGGCCGAACAGCACGGTGAACTTCACGCAGGTCGCGAACGGCAGCTATCCGTACAGCATCGGGGCGGTCGCCGGCTACGTCGCCGAACCGTCCTCGGGGACCGCGGTCGTGGCCGGGGGAAACGTGTCGATCCTCGTGCCGTTCCATGAACCCGGCTACAACGTCACGTTCAACGAGAGCGGCCTCCCCAAGGGAAGCTCCTGGAGCGTCGTGTTCGACGGGGTCGAAGGCTCCTCGACCCAGAGGAACCTCACGTTCCCGGTCGGGGGGAACGGGACCTACGTCTTCTCGGTGACGCCCGTCCCAGGATACGCCACGGAGCCTCCCTCCGGGTCGGTCTACGTCGAAGGGGCGTCGGTGGAGATCGACATTGTCTTCGCCGAACAGTTCCAGGTGACGTTCGAGGAGAAGGGCCTCCCGGCCGGGTCGACCTGGGGTGCGGACGTCTACAGCTACGTCAGCTCCACGGAGAACGTGACCAGCGCCGCGACGTTCTCGCTCGAGCTCCCGAACGCGAGCGCGGGGAGCGATCTCCTGTGCCCCCTGAACTTCTACGCGACCTACTACTCGCCGTGCGACCTTTACTTCGGCGTCTTCGGCGCCCCCGAGACGATCGTCGTCCCGTACCTCGAGGAGTTCACGCTCACCGTCGTCGAGCGGGGGCTCCCCGCGGGGGCGTACTGGTACGTGGAGTGTGAGGGGGAGATCTACAGCGCCGCCGCGTTCGTCACCGCCCCGGCCGATGGGGTGATGTCGCTCGTGAACGAGAGCTACACCTGCTACTTCTACTCCTACAACGGGGACTACGCCGCTCCCCCGCCGGTGACCGTCGACGTCGCGGGCGTGGGGGGGACCCTCTACGTCGTGTTCACCGCCGTCGACTTCACCGTCGTGTTCACCGAGACCGGCCTTCCGGCCCACGTCCTCGCCAAGCACGGCTGGACGGTCGTCCTCAACGGGACGACCGAGCACAGTACGCTCTCCTCGATCCAGTTCACGGTGCCGGGCGGGACCTACCCGGTGCTGATCACGGGTCCGAGCGGCTACGCGGCGAGCGGGAGCGGGACGGTGTCGGTCTCCGGGCCGACGTCGGTCACGGTCACGATGACGAAGGGGAAGACGTTCGCCCTGCACTTCGCGGAGACGAAGCTGCCGAAGGGGACCCTGTGGTGCGTCGAGGTCGACGGCGACCCGCTCTGCACGACGAAGTCGAGCCTCAAGTACACCGGCCTCGCCGCGGGTCCGTACGCCTACGCGATCCTGCCCGTGGCCGGGGAGACCGCGACGGCCAAGGTCGGGAAGACCTCGGTCCCGCTCTCCGGGAGCCTCGCTGTCGTCAAGTCCACCAAGGTGGCGGTGAAGTTCACCCGGTCGAACTGAGCTTCCCCCGCCCGAGCGCGGCGGAGGCTGGGGCCGGCGCGAGGCCGGTCGCCTGGACGGCCTGGGGGCACTCCGCCGTCCGGTCGTCAGGGCCGCCTCTCGGCGGCCGGAGGGGGCCGACCTCTCGGCCGGGATCCCCGTCGCCGAGCCGCGGCCGGCCCGGGCTCTCTCCCCGGGCGGTTCTCGACGGAGCTCCCGTCCTCCGGTCCGCCGCGGGTCCGGCGGCTACCACCGGCGGACGATCGCCCAGAGCTGGCCCGGTAGCGCGGCCGCGAGCGCCAGCACTCCCGGCCGCCCGGCTCCGGAGCCCGTACCGGCCGGAGCGGCCGGCGGGTCGGAGAACGTCACCGAGACCTTCGCCTTCGTCGGGGCGGTGATCGCGAGCGAGCCGGTCTGCTGGAGCGTCGTGTAGCGCGGGTTCGAGGTCGTGACCGCGTAGGCGTAGGTTCCGTTCGGCAGGCTCAGCTTGATCGAGCTACCGGTCCCGTTGATCGTCGGACCCCCTCGGACCGAGACCGACCAACGCGTATGTCCCGCGAGCCCCTTCTCGGTGAACGTCACCTTCGAGAGGACCTCACGGAACTTCAGCTTCACGAGCTTGGTCGACTTCGACACCCCGACCCCCCCGTGCGCGTGCACCGCGCGGAACTCGCGGTCCGACGTCCTCACCACCCAGAGGTAGCGGTCGGCGACGACCGGGACCGTCAGCGAGCTGCGCGTGCTCGAGAACCTCTCGGTCGGGGGGCCTCCGCTCAGCTTCGAGGAGAGCGTCAGGTTCCAGGCGGTCCCCGCGGGAAGTCCGACCTCCCGGAACGTCAGCTTGGCGAGGTGGCCGAACTTCACCGTGACGGTCGTCGGGCCCCGGACGGTGATCGGCGAGGTCGCCGACGCCGGGGTCGTGAGCGCTCCCGCGTAGCCGGCCGGCGCCGTGATCGCGTAGTCGACGACCCCCTCCGGTTCCGTGAACACGACCTCCTT
>JASHSA010000135.1 GCA_030037035.1 Thermoplasmata archaeon | reverse complement strand
AGGAACGGGCTCATCAGCCCGAGGTCCTGGACGAACGCGGCGTACCACATCAGGTGCGAGCCGATCCGCTGGAACTCGTCGCACATCACGCGCAGGTACTCGGCGCGTTCCGGCGGCTCGAGGTGGAGCGCCCCCTCCGCGCCGAGGATGTAGAGATGCTCCCAGGCGAACCCGGCGACGTAGCAGCACCGGTCCATCAGCGTGATCACCTCGTTGTAGTGCCGCTCCTCGCTGATCTTCTCGATCCCCCGGTGGAGGTAGCCCATCTCCGGGTCGACGTCCCGGATCAGCTCGCCCTCGATGCGGACGCGCAGGTTCCACAGCCCGTGCGTCATGGGGTGCTGCGGCCCCATGTTGATCCACATCTCAGACATGGCGCGACTTCACCTCGAGCTCCTCCGGTTCGTGGAGCTTGAACGACCGCAACAGCGGGTGGAACGCGTAACCGTCCGGCATGAGCAGGTGGCGCAGGTCCGGGTGGTGGTCGAACGTGATGTCGACCATCTCCCAGGCCTCCCTCTCGTGCCAGGCGGCGCTCGGCCAGACGCCGCTCGCCGACTCGACGTGAGGGTCGTCGACGGGGACGTTCGTGGAGAGGAGGAGGTACTGCTTCGCCCCGTCCGACCAGAGCGCGTAGACGACCTCGCGGTGGTCGACCCAGTCGATCCCCCCGACCATCGAAAGGTGCGCGAAGCCGAGGTCGTCCCGTGCGCTCGTGAACATCGCGAGCGCGCCGCTCCGGTCGAAGCGGACCCTGCCGGCGGTCCCCTCGAACGGGTCGACGCCCAAGAGCTTGTCGCCGAGCTTCGGTCCGAGGACCCCCGCGACCTCCTCCGGCTTCATCGTGGACCCTGCGGCGCTCGACGGCCCCACCGAGCCGCCGGCTCACTCCTTGCGTTCGCGGATCAGCTTCTCGAGCTGGAGGATCCCGTCCAGCATCGCCTCCGGGCGCGGCGGGCAGCCGGCGATGTAGACGTCGACCGGGACCAGCTTGTCGACCCCCGGGACGACCGAGTACGCGGTGCGGAACGGACCGCCCCCGGTCGCGCAGTTCCCCATCGCGATCACCCACTTCGGCTCGGGCATCTGCTCGTAGAGGGTGACGAGCTTGTGGGCGACCTTCCAGGTCACGGTGCCGTTGACGATCATCAGGTCGCACTGGCGCGGGGACGACCGCGGGACGACGCCGAACCGCTCGGCGTCCCACCGCGCGCCGAACGCCGCGGCGAACTCGATCGCGCAGCAGGCGAGCCCCCAATGGAGCGGGAACAGCGAGTTGCGCCCGGCCCAGTTGAAGACCGGCCGGATCAGCTTCTGCTGGCCCTGCTCGGCGATCAGGTCGGTCAGCGCTTCCTTCGCCGCCGGGACGAACTCCTTCGCCCGCACCGCCTCGATCTCGACGAACGGCACGCCGGGCTCGCGGACCGGGCCGGGGACGAGCTCCTCGGCGACGGCCGACGCGCTCGCGGGGCCGGGCGTCGGGGGAGGGACGGACGCCGCGCTCAGACGACCCACCTCTTCTCGCCGCTCAAGGCGTAGTAGATGCCGGTCATCGCGAGCGCCGTGAACGCCGCCGCGACCAGCACGGGGACGAGCGCCGCGTTCACCGAGCGGAACGTGAGGGCCCAGAGCGCGAGCAGGAAGCCGAGGACGTCGACCGCGACGAAGACGATCGCGAAGGTGTAGTGCTGCGTCGGGAAGTCGATCTGCGCCTCCCCTTCCGCCTCCTCGCCGCACTCGTACGTCGTCGTCTCGAGGTACGAACGGCGACGCTTCGCCCCGAGCTGCCGGTTCAGCAGCAGCGACGCCCCGCCGAAGACGACGGCGACGACCGCAAAGACGATGAACGTCGCCACTCCGGCCTGCACGGGTCTCGCCTCCGCTGTCCTAGTAGTGCACGAAGGACCTCCCGTCGTTATTTAACGACACCCCGGACGCGGCACTCTCCGAGGGGCCCGGACTCCTTTTCGCCCCCTCGGCCGGGCAGCCGTTATCCCCGCGTCGCGCTCGGCCGGCCGTGCACGACCGGGCGTTCCGCCCTCCCGTCCGCCTCGCCGGAAAGTACGTCGAGCTGGTGCCGCTCGAGCGGTCCCACGCCACGGCGCTGACGCACGCCGCCCGAGACCCGGAGAGCCAGCGCTACCTGATCGAGCCCGCCGGACCGAGCGTCGCGGAGACCCTCGACCTGATCGAGCGGCTGCTCGCACGCCAGGAGAGCGGGACCGACCTCCCGTTCACCACGCGCCTTCGCTCCGACGGCTCCGTCGTCGGCATGACCCGCTACCTCCGCATGGAACCCGAGAACGACGGGGTCGAGATCGGAGGAACCTACCTCGACTCCCGTTGGTGGAGGAGCCCGCTCAACACCGACGCTAAGCTCGCGATGCTGCGCCACGCGTTCGACGTCGGCGGAGCCCACCGGGTCGCGTTGCGCACCGACCTGCGGAACCTCCGGTCCCAGACCGCGATCGCGCGCCTGGGCGCGGTCCGCGAAGGTCTCCTCCGGGAGCACGTCCGCCTCCGGGACGGGAGCTATCGCACCAGCGTCGTCTTCTCGATCCTGGTCGCGGAGTGGCCGGCGGTGCGCGACCGCCTCGCGGCGGCGCTCGACCGCCCTTGGAGCGGCCGTCCCGCGACCTAGGGGCGCGTCGGCGGGTCGTCGTCGACCCGGTCGAACGCCGGCCGGCGCTTCTCGCGGAACGCCCGGATCCCCTCGGGAAGCTCGCGACCGCGGGCCGCGTCGACCGCGCCCTGGCGCTCGAGCAGCATCTGGGCCGCGAGGCTCTCGTGGAAGGCGCTCGCGAGCAGCCGCTTGGTGCGGCCGTACGCACCGGTCGGACCGGCCGCGAGCTCCCGCGCCCGCTCGCGCGTGCGGGCGCCCAGCTCCGCGGCCGGCACGACCTCGTGGACGAGCCCGAGCTCTCGGGCCCGGGCCGCCGGCACGCGCGCGGACGTGAACAGCAGCTCCTGGGCCAGCCCCAGCCCGAGGAAGTGCGGCAGGAAGTACGTCAGTCCCCCGTCGGGGACGGCGCCGAGCGCGGGGAACGCCGGCACGAGCACCGCCTCCTCGGCGGCGATCCGCCAGTCGGCGGCGAGCGCCAGCGACAGCCCCCCGCCTGCGGCGACCCCCGGGAGCGAGGCGAGCACCGGCTTCGCCATCCCGACGACCTCCCGCACGCACGCCTCCTGCTCGGCGGTCAGCTCGTGGAACAGCCGAGGGAGCTCGCCGGCGCGACGGTGCTCGTCCATCGTCGCGACGTCGCCGCCGGCGGAGAACGCACGGCCGGCGCCGGTGAGCACGACCGCACGGGCGCCCGCGTCGAGCGCGGCAGCCTGGAGCGCCGCGCGCAACTCGCGCATCGTCGCGATGTCGAGCGCGTTGAGGCGGTCCGGTCGGTCGACCGTGACCGTCGTCACGGACCCGTCGTGCTCGACGCGGATCCCCGCCATCGCGGCCGCTCGAAACCGCCTCGAGGGATAAGTCGCGCGGGGCCGACGCGGCCGGGGGCCGCTAGCGCCGCCCGCGACCCCGCAGCCGATCCGCCGTCGGGGCGACGACGGCCCCGACCAGCGCCGCGCCGAGCGCGGCGAGCGCGAGGTCGGTGGGGGCCAGCGTCGTCGTCGCCTCGAGAGCGAACGGCCGCTCGCCGTCGGCGAACGGGCTTGGCGCCGCCAAGGGGAGGTCGCCGGAGGTCGGCGCGAACTTCACCGACCTCGCGAGCGCTCTCGCCGGCTGCGTGAAGGTGCCGTGGCCGGGGGAGACGCGGTAGCCCGCCGGGGCCTCCACGACGAACCGCTCGTGGCTCCCCTTCGGGAGGGTGAAGACGATCGACGTGCCGTTCGTCGTGCTCGGCGTCGGGGCCGGAGCCTCGCCGGGGCTCGCGGAGGAGAGCTCCACCGTCCACGAGCTCCCCTCCGGCAACCCCGGCCATCGGGGGGCGACGACCTTCTCCACGAACGTGACGTTCTCGAGCAGGCCGAAGTGGAGGTCGACGGTCGTCGGTCCGGTGACGTTGATCGAGCCGAACTCGGGGTGGCCGGCGCCCGTGACCCGCGCGAGGCCGTAGCCGTCCGGGGCCTGGACCTGGAACGGGAGCCACCCCGGCGCCGCGAGGAAGACGAGCTCCCCCTTGCCGTGCGCGGCATGCTTTCCGACCGTCTCGTTCGTCTTGACGGTCGGCACGACGCTGCCGGCCGAGACCGACCAGCGGACGCCGCGCGGGAGGCCGAGGGCATCGAAGACGACCCGCTTCCCTCCCGAGCCGACCGGTCGCGGCATCGGGACGTAGTCGCCGCCGACCCGCAGGCTCGCCTCGTCCGCGGTCGACCCGGACGGCAGGTTTGTCCGATAGTGCGTGTAGTCGAACGTGTCGACGTACGGGAGGCTCGAACGGGGGTTGAGCGGGTCGCCGTAGTTCCACCAGAAGTTCCCTCCCTGGTACGGGTACGTCGGTCCGACGATGCTGCCGGAGAGGGCGAAGCCGTTGACCGTCTCGGAGACGGCGGCGGCCGACTGGTTCGTGACGTTCCAGCGGTCCGAGTACGTCGGCCACGTGAGCGGAAGGCAGTCGCCGGCGTAGCCGGCCCAGCAGGAGTCGTTGAGGATGTCGTAGGCCATGTACATCACCGGATTGTCGACGGAGAAGTTGTTGTTGTAGAGGAGGTCCCCGCTCTCCGCCTCCGCGACGCCGGCGTAGACCGCGCACGCGCCCCCGCACGGCGCTCCGGTTCCCGGCGGGTCGGAGAAGACGCTCCCCCAGACCGTGTTGCCGCTGCCGCCGTAGAGCAGCAGAGCGTCCTCCGAGGCGCAGACCGTGCAGACGATCGGGGGGTTCGGACCGACCGGGAACGTCGTGTTGGCGGCGGCGGTCCCGACGAACCGGTCGCTCATGACGAGGTCGGAGGAGGAGTCCCAGATCTCCACGTCGGCCTGGGGGAACGGGTTCTGGGCCGGCGGGACGTCGTGGAGCATGAGGATCGCGAACATCGTCGGCCAGCCCCCGATCGTCGCATCCCGGAGCGTCACGTGCTCGGTCCGGTAGAGGTCGATCGGGAGGTCGAACGTGTAGCTCCGCCTCGCCGCGCCGGAGCCGCCCGACTCCTCGAAGACGGCGAACGAGACCGGGTCGTAGACGTCGACGTACGCGGAGGAGTTCGCGATCAGGAGTCCGGGGAACGTCGGGTAAAGGTAGTCGTTGTAGCTGAAGAAGAACGTCTGCGAAAGGTTCCCGTCGCTCGCCCCGCCGCAGTCCGCGCACGACCACGTCGGGTTGTTGAAGAGGAGGTACTGGTCGGAGACGCTCCCCGTCCCCTGCTGCGAGATCCCCGCGAGGGCGGAGTCGTTCAGCGCCCAGAGCGGGCTGTACACCCCCGCGGCCCGGTCGTAGTCGAGGGTCACGGCGAGCGAGGTCGGGGCGGCCGTCACGGTCAGGCTGCCGGTCGCCTCGGCGTAGTCGGCGAGGAGCACCGTGTAGGTGTAGGTCCCCGGCGGCAGGTGCCATACCGGGACGTCCGGCGCCCAGGCGGTCGTCGAGTCTCCCGCCAGCGACGTCTCCTGGAAAAAGACGAAGACGTAGGGCGTCGTCGGGGCGGCGACCGGCTCTCCCGTGACGGCGATGCGGTTGACGACCGTCGTGCCGCCCGCGGTGGTGCCGGCGAGGCCGCCCCACCCCCAGAGCCCCCGCCGGATCGACGGTCCGGCGCTGCCGTAGGCGACCGTGCCGTGGAAGGCGAACGAGAGGCCGACGCCGGTCTCTCCGGTCTCGGAGCCGTAATCCTCCGCCGCCGGGACCGACCGCAGCCCTCCGGCGGTGCACGGCGCGTCGGTCGCCGGGCAGTAGGCGAGCGTCTCGGTAAGGTTCGCCGCCAGCACGACCATGTTCGCCGCGTTGAACCCCCCGATCCCGACGTCCATCTCGAAATCCTCGGGGATCCCGACCGGACTGATCGTCGACCCGCTCGCTTGGAACGGGGCGAGCGACGCCGGGGCCGGATGCGCCGCGTTCGAGGAGTTGAAGACGAGCCAGTCGTAGTTCCCCCGGACGAACGGCTGCCCCGCCGCCGAGAGGCTGTAGTTGTACCAGAGCTCCTGGTCGCCGTGCGGCGTGACGGAGGAGTTGAGGAAGAGCGTGAGGTTGAACGGCCTCGGCGCGTAGAGCGCCGGGCCGGTCCCGACGTAGACCCCGCCGACGACCGAGCCGTTCGGGCTGTGCTCGGCGACCGTGGAGGTTCCGAGGGGAACGATGGCGGTGTAGCTCGAGAAGTTCCACGTGTCCTCGCCGAGGCTGAGCGTGCCGTTGCCCGCGTTGTAGTCCACGGCGTTCTGCGTCCAGAAGTCGTAGCCGCTCTTGCCCTGGATCGTCACGCCGGTGAGGATCGCGTTGAGCTGGATCCCCGAGACCCGGGGCGTGTTCGTGTCGAAGTAGAGCGTCTCCCAGCGGACGACCGAGACCTGGCCGACGACGCTGGAGGCGTCCAGGGTGGTCGCCTGCACCGCTCCGGAGGTGTCGCTCTCGCCGTTGTAGGCGACCCCCTGCGGGACCGGAACGCCGGAATCGGACTCAGCCTGCTCGATCGCGTATCCCGACTCCACGACACCGTTCTCGACGCGGGCGGGGGTCCCCACGTACGGAAGCCCGTAGCGGTCGGCCGGCACGCCGGCGGCGCCGAGGCTGCGGGCGGTCTCGAGCACGTGGGCCGCGAACGCCCCGGACGGGGCCGGGACCACGGACGCTAGGCTCGAGGGAGCGGGGGCGCTGGAGGCCAGCGCCGGCGTCGAGGTCCCGGTCGGACCGACGCGCGGGGCGGAGGTCGGCGTGCCGGCCCCCAGCGCGGGTACGACCGAGAGCATCAGCGCCGCGACGACGATCGCCCCGACGGCCTTCATGGCCGACCGGCCAGCGCGAGGGTCCTACTTATCCCCGGAGCCGCGCCGTTCAGGGGTCGGAGGGCGGAGGGGGGCGTCGCCCGCGGGCCGCGGGCGGCGCGTCCGAGGCGTCGGGATCGTCCGCGTCCGAGTCGTCGCTGTCGAACGACGGCGGAGCTCCGTGCGGCTCGGCGGGCCGGTGGACCGGCGGGGCGATCGAGAACCCCCGCGTCCGCCCGGCCGCGTCGGTCGGCGGCGGCGGGACCGGCGGCGTCCGGCTGCGCCCGACCGTGTCCGGCGGCGGCGGGGCGATCTCGTCCGGGGCCGGCAGCGCCGGGCTCGGCGGCCCGGCGCGCGCGCCCCTCGGGGCCGGGACGACGGCGCTCGTGTCGTCGGTCTCGGCCTTGAGCTCCTCCTCGATCGACTTGATGTCGGTCATCAGTTCCTCCTGCTTCGGGATCGGGCCGAGGATGTCGTCGAGCGAGCCGATCTTCTTCTCGAGGTCGTCCAGCGTGTTCAGCGAGCGGTCGGGGACCTGGCGGCTCGTCCCGAGGTACTCGCTCGCCCCTTCCATCAGGCGGGAGAACTCGAACGGGAAGAGGATCTTCGTCGACTGGCCGTCGCCGACCTTCGCGACGGTGTCGAGCGAGAGGACCGTGAGCGCCTTCGCGTCCAGGACCCCAGCCCCGAGCGAGAGGATGCGCAGCCGCTGGCTCTCTCCTTGCGCGGCGAGGATCGTCGCCACCCGCGCCCCCTCCGCCTCCAGGATCTGGGACTGGCGGACCCCCTCCGCCTGGAGGATGCGCGCGCGCTTCTGCCCCTCGGCGACGAGGATCGCGCTGCGCTTCTCGCCGTCCGAGCGCAGGACCGCGGCCCGCCGCTGGCGCTCGGCGGCGGTCTGCTCCTCCATCGCCGCCTTCACCGGGCCGACCGGGTCGACCTCCTTGATCTCGACCGCGTCGACGCGGACGCCCCACTTGTCGGTCGCCTCGTCGAGGATGTCGCGGAGGCGGGTGTTGATCCGCTCGCGGTTGAACAGGATCTCGTCCAGCTCCATGTCGCCGATGATCGACCGCAGCGTCGTCTGCGCGAGGGCGACGGTCGCGACGTGGTAGTCCTGGACCTGGAAGATCGCCTTCGGCGGGTCGACGACCTTCGTGTAGATGATCGCGTCGACGTTCGTCGGCGAATTGTCCTTCGTGATCACTTCCTGGCGGGGGACCTCGAGCACCTGCGTTCTCAGGTCGATGCTGAGCACGCTCGCGAACGGCACGACCCAGTTGAAGCCGGGATTGAGGATCCGCTTGTACGCCCCGAAGAGGATGACGATCCCCTGCTGGTACGGCTGGACGAAGTGGATCCCTCGTACCGCGAGGACGATCGCGATGAGGATGACGAGCGCGATGATCACGTAGAGCCAGGTGTAGTCTGCCATCCCCGCACCGCCCCCGAGGGCGCCGCCCGCACCGCCCCGACGCAGATAACGTTCAGGTCCGCTCGCGGGGCGCGCGCGCTCAGGAGTTCGGGGGCGGCGGGACCGGCTCGACCGTCACGGAGACGCCCTCGCCCGCGACCACGCGGACCCGGGTGCCGGCCGGGATCGGGGCGTCGGACCGCGCCGACCAGACCTCCGAGCGAATCCGGACCTTGCCGCGGAGCGTGTTCGGGACGACGTCGGCGATGACGACCGCCTCCTCGCCGACGAGGCCGCCGGAGGTCGTCGAGAGCGGCGGGTGCACCCCGGCGAGCCAGCGGTAGTAGAGCATCGTGACGATCGTCGCGATCAGCGCCGCGACCAGGATCGCGATCGGTCCCCAGATGCTGCGGAGCAGCACGCTCGGGATCAGCAGGTAGAGGAACCCTCCGACGATCATGATCGTCGCGGGGATGAGCAGGAGCGCGCCCGGGTGGAAGATCTCGATCGTGAAGAACGCCCCCCCGATGAGGATGATCAGGATCCCGACCGACACGTCGACCGCGGCCATCGCGCTCCGGACCGCGGGGCGGGAGATAAAAAAAGCGCCCTGGCCCCGCCTAGCGGATGTACGTCTCCGAACTGGAGAGGTCGAAGCCGCGGACGACCCGGAACTGGCGCCCGTCGCCCGGCGGGGCGTACGCGAGGAACGGGTACATCGCCCAGAGGTTCCCCTCCGCCATCCGCACCGCCGGATGCTCCGGACCGAAGACCCCCCGGGCGACCCGCGCCGTGACGCGGCGGACGACCCCCTCGTCCAGGTAGCCGAGCGCGTGCAGGTATTCGTGTGCCAGCACGACGAAGACGAACGAGTTGAGCTCGAGGGGAGAGCGGGCCTCGGCGCGCATCGCCCGCACCAGCGTTTCGTTGAGGACGATCAGGTTGCCGGTGACCTGCCAGTACGCCCCGAGCTGCGGGGGGAGATTGGAGAGCGCGAGGCCGAGACCGGGACGCTCGACGCCCAGGACCTGGCGTACCGCGGCCCGGACGACCCGGTAGACCGCCGCGTAGTCGGCGGGCCGGTCCAGCTCGTCCGCCCCGCGGAACGGCCGGCCCGCCCCGGGAGCGGCCGGGGCCGTGCGCCCGGCCCGCGCGGAGCCCGGCACGGAGCGGCCGAGGAACGGCGGCATCACCCCTTTCAGCGGCCCCGACCCGCATAAACCCCGACTTACCCCCACGCCACGTGGGGACCGGGGCCGCGGGCGGGCGGTCCCGCCGACCGCGCTCCGCCTCGGGCAACGCTATGCGACCGGAACCCGTGTTTACGTCGTGGGGCGCAGCGCCGGCGGAGCCTCCGCCTCGAGCCGTTCCCCCGGGGATCGTGCCCCTCGGCGTCGCGCCGCCTCCGGCGTGAGGACGATCGCCCCCGAGGCGCCGACCGGCATCGTCCTCCCCGCCTACCTGGGGGCGACCCTGGTGCTGGTCGAGTCGTTCTTCCTGCTCGCCGGCGGGAGCGAGCCGTTCGGCGTCGGGATCCCCACGACGTCCGCGTCGGCGGGCGAGTTCGGCGGCCTGGGACTCGCGACCGGGGTCGCGATCGTCGCCGTCCTGTTCGCGCTCCACGAGAACCCGGGCCAGCGCCTCGCGGTCGGGCTGCTGCTGATCGTCCTCGGCGCGCTCTCGGCGGTGAGCGGCGGCGGCTTCGTCGCCGGTCTCGCCCTCACCGTGGTCGCCGGCCTCGAAGCCGTGCTCCACGGGCCGTCTTCGCTCTACGTCGTCGACCGACGCGGAGGCCGCGACCCGCCGCCGGCGAAGTGACCGGCGGCGTCGCACGTCTCCCGATGCCGTCGCACCGGTCGGCCGATTGGAGAGACTATGAGCGCGCGACGGTGAGGAGCGTGCGTGCCGCGCTCAAGGGACGTCGTCTTCCCGCGACGGGAGCGGGTCGAGGACCGCCGCAAGGACGCCGGCCAACGCAAGCTCCTCGACGAGTTCTTCGACCACGGGACCCTGCTCGCGGTCTCGCGCCTCGTCACCCAGGGGCTGTTCGACGTTCTCGACCATCCGATCTCCCAGGGCAAGGAGGGCGGCGTCTTCCGGGCGTCGAAGGGGACGGAGCTGCGCGCGGTGAAGATCTACCGGATCTCGAACACGATGTTCCGCCACCTCCCTCCGTACGCCCTTGAGGAGCTCCGTCGCGAGGCGAGCGCGCGGAACTACGGCGGACTGATCTTCGCCTGGACGCGTCGGGAGCACACGATCCTCGGCCGGCTCGCCGACGCCGGCGTGCGCGTACCGGTGCCGTACGGCCACTACCGCAACGTCCTGGTGATGGAGTACATCGGGAACGCCGACGGCGCGGCGCCCCGCCTGAAGGACGTCCCGATCGACGCGCCGGCCGCGCTCTACGAGGAGCTCGTCCGCGAGTTCGGCCGGATGATCCGCGACGCGAAGCTCGTCCACGGCGACCTCTCCCCGTACAACACGCTGTACCACGAGGGGCGGGTCGTCGTGATCGACGTCGCCCAGTCGGTGCGGACCGACCACCCGCAGGCGCTCGGGCTCCTCGAGCGCGACCTCACGAACTTCAGCCGCTTCCTGGGCCGCCTCGGCTACGACGTCGAGCCCGCGGAGTTCCTGCGGGCGGTCGGCGGCGACCGGCTCGTCGCGCCGGCGTCGGAGGCGTGAACGTGCCGGTCCTGTACGCCCGCATCCCGGAGGACCGTGTCGGCGCGCTGATCGGACCGGGGGGACGGACGCGGCGCGCGATCGCCGAGGCGACCGGGGCCGCCGTCGAGATCGACGCGGAGGACGGCGAGGTGACCGTCGCCTCCCCCGAGACCGACCCGCTCGCGGCGATGAAGGCCCGGGACATCGTCCTCGCGATCGGCCGGGGGTTCTCGCCCGAGCGGGCGATGCGGCTCACGAAGGAGAACACGTTCCTCGGGATCCTCGACATCAAGCTGGCGACCGGCCGGCGCGACAAGGCGGCGCTGCGGCGGATCCGCTCCCGCGTGATCGGCGCGGGGGGCAAGGCGCGCACCCGCATCGAGGAGCTCAGCGGATGCTCGATGAGCGTCTACGGCTCGACGGTCGCGCTGATCGGCGACGAGGAGCAGCTCGAGCGGGCGAGCCGGGCCGTCGAGATGCTCCTGCGGGGCAGCGAGCACTCGACGGTCTTCCACCTCCTCGCGCGTCTCAAGCGGGACGCCGCGATGGAGGAGGCGACCGCGCCGGACCTCGGCGCCCCCGACGGGCCGTAGGCCGATGGCGAAGACGGTCCCCCTGGACGCCGCCACGCTCGCGTGGGCCCGGGAGCGGTTCGCCGCCTACTACCGGCAGCGCACGGTCGAGCCGCCGGAGCGCCTCGGGAGACGGGAGCTCGCGGCCTTCCCGTTCTCCGAGACGAGCCAGATGCGCCGCCACGCGACCGTCCCGGACGCCGAGGCGCTTAACGCCTACCTTCGCGAGAACGTCCCGCGGCACGTCTACTACTCCTCCGCCTACTACCGGCGCCCGGCCGAGCCGACGATGGCGGCGAAGGAGTGGCTCGGCGCCGACCTGATCTTCGACCTCGACGCCGACCACCTCCGCGGCGCGGAGGCGCTCGACTACGCCGGCCAGCTCCGGCTCGTCAAGCAGCGGCTCCTCGCCCTGGTCGACGACTTCCTCGTCCGCGACCTCGGCGTCGGGCCGGGTTCTACGTCGATCGTCTTCTCCGGGGGCCGCGGCTACCACGTGCACGTTCGCGACGAGCGGTTCCTCTCGCTGACGAGCCCGGAGCGGCGTGAGATCGTCGACTACGTCCTCGGCACGGGCGTCGACCCGTCCGAGGCGGTGGAGGAGCGGCGCGAGGACGTCCGCGCCGGCCGCACGGTCGGGGGGGCCGACGCCGACGAACCGCTCGACCGGGGCCGGGGGCCCCTCGCCAGGACCGTCCGCCTGGCGGACCCGGACGCCCCGGGGTGGAAGGGGCGGACGACCCGCGCCGTCCTCGAGCTCCTCGCGCGCTGGGAGCGCGACGGCAAGGACGCCGCGGCGGAGGAGATCGCCTCCTGGGGGATCCCTGCCGAGGAGGCCCGCCGCTGGGCCCGGCAGCTCCTCGAGAAGGGGCGGGCGCAACAGATCCGCTCGAGCCTCGCGCTGGACGTCTTCCCGAAGCGCTCGTCGCCGGAGGCGTTCCTGGACGCGGTCGTGCGTCACGCCGCCGTGGAGGTCCAGGCGGAGACCGACGCCCCGGTGACGACGGACGTCCACCGCCTCATCCGGCTGCCCGGCTCCCTCCACGGGGGGACCGGCTTCCGCGTCGTGCCGCTCCGTCGGGAGGAGGTCGACGCGTTCGACCCATTCCGGGACGCGGGCCTGGAGGCCCCGGCCGACGGAACGACCCCGGTGACGCTGCTCGCCGACGTCCGCTATCCGTTCCCGGGCGGCGGCCTCCACCGTCCCCAGGGCGCGACCGACGAGCTCCCTACGCCGCAGGCGCTGTTCCTGGTGCTGCGGGGGGAAGCGGCGCTTCGGCCTTCACCGGCATGAGCAGGCGCCCGACCCTGTCGATCGACGCCTCGATCTGGTCGCCGGCCTTCAGCCGCCGGCTCTCCTTGCCGAACTCGAAGCCGGGGACGCCGCCGAGGCTGCCGAGCGAGACGAGGTCGCCGGGCTCGAGGGTGATCCCCTGGGAGAGGTGCGCGAGGATCTCCGGGATCCGGAAGACGTAGTCGGACGTGTCGCCCTTCTGGCGCGTCGTGCCGCCGACCTTGAGCTCCATCGCGAGCGGGTACGGCTCGCCGACCTCCTCCTTCGGCACGACCCACGGCCCGACGGCCATCGTCGCGTCGAACCCCTTGCCCATCACCCAGTCGACCGGCCCCTCCGCCGGGTACTGCAGGTCGCGGTAGCCCATGTCGAGCGCGATCGTGTAGCCGGCGACATGCTCCATCGCCTTCGCCGCCGGGATCCGCTTGCCCCGCAGGCCGATCACGCACGCAAGCTCGAGCTCGACGTCCGGGAACGTCCCGCTCGCGCTGAGGACGAGCGACTCGCTCGGCCCGACCAGGGAGTTGAAGAAGCGGGTGAAGACGTACGGCCGGGCCGGCGGCGGCTTGCCCTGCTCGGCGAGGTGGCTCCTCGAGTTCTGCGCGAGGCAGTAGATCTTCTGCCCGTGGACGACCGGGGCGAGGAGCTTGATCCCTTCCTCCGCCTTGAACAGGTACCGGGCCCCGGTGGCGGCGCGGGGGGTCCAGCCCATCGCACGGCGGCGGTCGATGTACTCGAGGATCTTCCGCGTCAGCACGACCGAGTCGGCGCCGCCCGAAAAGAACGCCTGCATGTCGCGGAAGCGGCTCGGGTCGGCGCCCTTCACCGGGTTGACGCCGTAGTAGTCGCGGCAGGCGGTGTCGAGGTCGACGTACTCGTTCGCGTCCGTGACCATCCCGAAGTGGAACTGCTCCTGGAGCGTGAAATGGACGAGCTTCATCGTGCCCGGACCCGGGGGCGGTCGACGCGGGGGCGTTGATAACGGGGACGTCGCCCCGGCGGGCGCTCAGCGGAAGTGACGATTGACCGCGAGCAGGTAGACGAAGATGACGAGGGCAAGCAGGAAGCCGAGCGACTCGTAGTGTCCGGCGTAGGCGTAGGAGACGAGCTCGTACAGCAGGAACAGCAGGCCGAGGACGAGCGCCCAGAGCCTGAGCCTCCAGAGCGCGACCGCGATCCCGAGGATGATCAGCCCGACGACGGTCACCAGCGCCGCGAGCTCGTAGCCGGTGAGCCCGAACTTCGACGGAACGCCGACGTACGAGGAGATCGCGACGTGGAC
>JASHSA010000134.1 GCA_030037035.1 Thermoplasmata archaeon | reverse complement strand
AGGATCGGAGGGAAGCCCCAGAGCTTGAGGAAATGGGCCGAGTAGACCCCCGGGAACCCCTCCAGGGAGTCGATGAACAGCCCGGAGTCCTCCACGAGGATGTACCCTCGGATCCCCCGGACCGCGGCGGCCTTCGCCCGCGCGACGGTGGCGAGGTCTTCGGCCTGAGGTTCCGCGAGCCGTTGGCGCAGCCAGCGAAGGCGGACCCCGTACGGTCGGAGGATCTCCCGGGCCTCGACGAACTTGCCTCGGTTGGTGCTCACGAAGACGACGTCGACCACGCCCCTCACCAGGGGAACTGGTCGTAGGCGACGACCTCGTCCGGGCTCTTTCGCCCGTCCTCGGGAGGGGGGCGCGCGGAGCCGTTCGGCTCCGCCGGGAAACCGATCGGGATCACCGCGAGCGGATGGATCCCCTCCGGCACGGCGAGCACGGCGCGGACCTTCTGCTCGTTGAACTCGACGAGCCAGTTCGTCCCGAGACCCTCGGCGGTCGCCGCGAGCTGGAGGTGGTCGACGGCGACCGCGACGTCGAGCGGGTAGGCGGAGATGTACCCGCCGACGGTCACCGGGATATCCTCCTCGACCGCGAAGGCGACGATCGCGGCGGGGGCCTCGGCGATCAGCTTCCCGCGCGGGGACGCCTGGGCGAGGAGCCGCTTGCGCTCGTCGTCCTGGACGACGACGAAGCGCCACGGCTGCAGGTTCTGCTGGCTGGGGGCGAGGCGGGCCGCGGCGAGCACGGCCTTCAGCTTCTCCGCGGGGACGGGGCGGGACTGGAACCCGACACAGGGGCGGAAAGAGCGTATCGCGTCGAGAACGTCCATGACGAGAAAGAGGAGGTCGGGTCCGAGGACTGTAGGCGCCTAGCCCTCCGGGGCAGGTCGAACCATTCGCCGGTCCGAGGCGGCTGTAGGGTATTAGGGTTTGTGCCTGAGCCGGGCGTCGGCCCGTCGAGCGTTCCCCGCGCAGGAGCGCGCCCGCAGGACCCGGTCGAGAGAGGATCACGGCGCCGAGCCCGTTCCGATCGGCACGGCGGAGCCGGCAACGTCGAGTTCTCCCGGCGCGGTCGTCACCGTGATGAGCCGAGGAGGCTCGTCCGGGCCGACTCGTTGGTGAACGGACCGGACCCGACGCCCTCCGACCCCGAACCGCGGCCGACTCCGGCCCCGGGAGCTCCCCGACCGTCGAGCCGCTGGCCGTTCCGCTTCGCGGCGTTCTCGCTCGCGGTGACGGCGTTCGGAGCCGGGATCCCGACACCGCTCTACGTGGTCTACCAGCACGAGTTCCACTTCGACGCGCTCGTGCTCGCCGCGATCTTCGGCTCGTACACCCTTGGGGTGCTCGTCACGATGCTGTTCGTGGCGCCGCTCTCCGACGTCGTCGGTCGTAAGCCGGTCCTCTACCTCGGGATGGTCCTCACGGGAGCGAGCGCGATCGTCTTCATCCTCGCGGACGGGGTCGCCATGCTGGCGCTGGCTCGCGCGGTCTCCGGACTGGCCGTCGGCGCGACGACCAGCACCGCCACGGCGGCGATGGCGAGCCTCGAACCCCGGCGCGACCAGCACCACGTCGCCCGCGTCTCGGTCGCCGCCAACTTCGGCGCCGTGGCGAGCGGGATCCTGCTCAGCGGGTTCCTGTCCGTCTACGCTCCGGCCCCCACGACCCTCATCTTCCTGGTCCTGGTCGCGGCGAGCGGGCTCGGGGTCGCGGCGGTCGCAGCGACCCCGGAGCGGGTACCGCGGCAGCCCGGGGAACGGAGGCTGCACCGGCAGCGACTGGTCGTCCCCCCCTCGATCCGGGGGCCGTTCCTGGTCGCCGCCGGGGCCCTCGCGGCCTGCTACTCGATCTACGGCTTCTTCGGCGCGCTCGCGCCGACGTTCCTGCGCGACGTCCTCGCGGTCGACAACCGTGCTGCGGCGGCCGGGGTCGTCGCGATCCTGTTCGGCGGTGCGGCGCTGGTCCAGCTGGGGCTCGGAGAGGTTCGGGACCGGCGCGCGCTCCTCCTCGGGCTGCCGATCATGCTCGTCGCCCTCGTCGCGCTGGTGATCGCCCTCCCGCTCTCGTCGCTCCCGCTGTTGATCGCCGCCGCCGCTCTCCTCGGCACGGGCATCGGGTTCGTCTACATGGGGAGCGTCACGCTGATCGACCGGGTGGCGCCCGTCGCGCTGCGGGGGGAGATCCTCTCCGCCTTCTTCGTCGTCGGCTATCTTGCCCTGGCGATCCCGACCGTCGGCGTCGGGATCGCCGCCGACCGGATCGGCCTCGCCGGTGCGGCCGTCGTCTTCGGCATCGCCCTCGGCGTCTTCGCGGCCGCTCTCCTCGTCACGACGAGCTTCACCCCGACGCCTCCTGGAGGGGAGGGACGGCCCCGGGGGACCGACTAGTGCCGCGACCGGAAACCGAGTCTAGGGTTTCCTGAGCGTCCGACGCAAGTACTTTCCCGGGGAAGGGGTTCACCCCTTCCCCGATGCTGCGCGTCCGAGACCTCTCGCCCGACGAAGGGGAAGCGATCAACCGGACGATGAACCGCACCCGCGACCCCACCGTCATGCGACGGGCTCAGGTCGTGCTGCACTCCAATCAGGGGTTCTCTCCGCCGAAGATCGCCCGCATGGTCTTCTGGAGCGAGGAGTGGGTCCGTCGGGTCATCAAGGACTTCAATCGGATGGGGAAGGACGCCCTCTTCCCCACCCGAGCGGGCGGTCGCCCGCCCACCTTCACGCCCGCGATCCGACAAGCGTTGGTCGACGTGGCGCTCTCTCGCCCCAAAGATCACGGCTACACCGTAGGGCACTGGACCCTCGACCGACTGCGCAGCACGGTGGTGATGGAGGGGATCGTGGAGTCGATCTCGAAGGAGCGGCTGCGAGAGATCCTCCACGAGGAGGCGGTG
>JASHSA010000133.1 GCA_030037035.1 Thermoplasmata archaeon | reverse complement strand
CAAGAGGAGTTCGGCGGAGAGTCCCGAGGCACCTGCCCGCCGCGGGTCTGGGGGCGGTGGCGAGGGGACGCCCTGCCCGGCCCTTTCAGAGGGTCTAAGACTCCGGAGCACCTCCTCGCGGGCCGACGCTTCCGTCCGGGTATGGCGAGGTCTCCCGACTACGATGCCATAGTCGTAGGGGCTCGGGTCGCGGGCGCCGTCACCGCGGCGCTCTTGGGTGACCAAGGGTTCCGCGTCCTGCTCGTCGACGCAGCGAGCTTTCCGAGCCCCACGGTGTCGACCCACTACTTCCGGGGCGGCTCCAAGGCGCGGGGGGCGGTCTCGGTCCTCGAGGACCTCGGGGTCCTGGACGACGTCCTGGCCCTCGGTCCCCCGAGATTGCGCTGGCACCACTGGTACTTCGAGGGCGAGCCTCGCAGGACCTTTCCCGAGGACGAGGGGCTGGGGTCGCTCTCGGTCCGTCGAGCTCCCCTGGATCACATCCTGGTCCGAAGAGCGTGCCGGTCGGCCGCGGTGGAGCTCAGGGAAGGCACCCGCGTCGGCGGCCTGCTCGTGGAGGACGGGCGTGTGACCGGGGTCCGCACCGTGTCCGCGTCCGGCAGCTCGACGGAGCGGGCTCGCCTGGTGGTCGGGGCGGACGGGCGTCGCTCCGTCGTCGCGAGGGAGGTCGCGGCGCCCACGATCGAGAGCGAGCCCGGCCACCGCGGGTACTACTACCGGTACTTTTCGGACCTCCCGGGTCCTCGGGGACCTCCCGACGGACCGGAGTTCTCGACCCGGGGCGACGAGCTTGCCTACGTGTTCCCGAGCGACGCCGGATTGGCCTGCGTCGTCGTTTCGCTGAACCTCGAGGATTTTGCCTGGGTCCGCGCCGACCCGAAGGAACGTAGCCGCGAGAAGTTCCTGGCCCACGCGGGGATCCACGATCGACTGGCCCGAGCGACCCCGGTCGGGAAGCTGGTCGGGTTCGGGCCGGAGCCGAACTTCGTGCGACGGCCGTTCGGCCCGGGGTGGGCGCTGGTCGGTGACGCGGGCCTCCATCAGGACCCCTGGACGGGCAACGGGATCGACTGCGCTGCGCTCCACGGTTCCTACCTCGCGGAGGCGATCACAGGCTGGCTGTCCGGTAGAGAGTCCGAGGAACGGGCGCTCCGAGAGTACTGGCGACGTCGTGATGGGCAGGCCATGGAGGGGTACCGCTACACCGTCGCCGGCTCGCGAGACCTCCGCCCTTTCGTCGCGGAGGCGAGGTCCACCTGGGCCGCCGGGCCCCCCGCACCGCAGGGCGGCTGAGAACGTGGGAGAGCGTCCCGTCGCGAGCGGATCCCCACCGACTCGCGAGCGATCTCCCCGCCGGAGGGCTCGCCCAGGAAGGCTGCCGCGAGCCGCCTCCCCGACGGAACGTCGGAAGCGCGCGACAGTCTTCGCCAGCAGGGTGCTCGCAGCATGAGCCGCGCCCGGACCGCTTCGGCGGCGCAACGTCACGGTCGCCCACGACCGACACCGTAATGCGGGTACCTCTGTCGGGCTGGACGTTCGGACCTCGTCGGACATGAATCCCGCGGCGAACCCCCGGATCGTCCGTGCCTCCTCGGAGACGACCGAACTCTCCAACATCACCGGGAGACTGCTCTTCCCCACGCTCCACCAGGGACCGTGGCTCCCGCTGAAGCTCCTCGCCGAGTCCGCGACGCGCGGACCGTGCGCGCCAGACCTGCACACGCACGTTTCGGAGGAGGTCATCCTCTACGTACTCGCCGGCGGACTCGCGGAGGTCGACCCCACGGGGGGTCGGATCGAGTCCGGCGAGGGGTCGGTGCGGATCCATGCCTCGGGGGAGGAGTTTCTCCACGACGTCGTACCCCTACCGGGCCGACTGACCCGATGGGTCTCGCTGGTCCTCTCCTTGCCGAAGGGCTCGACGCCCGTATCGAGCCCGTCCCGGGTCTTCCCTCCATCCTCACCGAAGGAGGTCGCCCCGGGGGCCTTCGCACGGGCCTTGGTCGGGGGAGCGGCCGAGGCCCGCTCTCAGCTCGGGGCGGAGATCTCCTCGCTCGAATTCCGAGACCGCGGCACGGTCTCGCTCGACGTTCCTTCGGAGCGTCGGGCCGTGGTCTACGTCACCGAGGGTCGGGGCACGATCCTCGGGGAGAGGGTACGGGACGGGGACGGGATCCTGACGGAGGGGGTCGGGACTCTCGAGGTCGAAGCGGAACCGGGGTTCCGAGGGATCCTCGTGACGGTCGCGCCCCCCGCCTTCTAGGGAGCGGCGCCCTCGCGGAGGGCCTTCAGGAGCGGAAGGAACTCGTACGACCCCGCGTGCATCCTCCCGTTGACGAAGAACGTCGGGGTCTCCGCCACCCCGCTCGCGGTCCCGCTGTCGACGTCCTCCGCGACCCGACGTGCCGGCGCGCCGGAGAGCAGGTCCCGCTCGAAGGTGACCATGTCGAGCGGAAGAGCGCGCGCGAGCCCTCGGAGCTCCCCGTCGGAGAGCGCGTTCTGGCTCCGGAACAGTCGGTCGTGCATCAGCCAGAACTTCCCCTGCTCGTCGGCCGCCTCCGCCGCCTCGGCGGCCGGCGCCGCCCTCGGATGGATCGCCGGCTGGGGGAAGTGGCGGAAGGCGAAGCAGAGATCCTCCTCGAGCTCCCGGACCAGCTCCTGGACGATCGGAGCGACGTGGGCGCAGTGGGGGCATTGGTAGTCGCCGTACTCCACGAGCGAGTACCGAGCACCAGGGACCCCGAGACAGTGGTCGCGGTCCTCGATCGGCAGGGTCAGTTCTGGTAGACCTTCGTCGACCATCGGATGCTCCTTCGGCGCCTCGAGCGTTCTCCGCCTCTTGTGGATGTCGGAGGCGCGCCCCCGCCGCGCACCGGGGCGGCCGACGCGCCGGAGGCGAGCTCAAGTGCGCACCGTTCCTCCGACCTCGGGTCCGACGTGCCGGAGAAGGAGGCCAAGATCATCGTGACCAAGGACGGACCGTATCGGGTCGTCGGGGGGCTGCCCTTGGCC
>JASHSA010000132.1 GCA_030037035.1 Thermoplasmata archaeon | reverse complement strand
GTCGACGCCCGAGCAGAGGCTGGCGAGGCCGCGGCGGAGCTGCTCGGCGTCCCAGCCGAGGATCTCGAGGCGCTCGCGTCGGCCCTTCTCCTCCCACGCGGGACGGTCGGTCCTCATCAGGCGGAAATCCTCGGCGTTGGCGGCGCCGGTACCGGCCTCCCAGTCGAGCCCGTCGCTCGGGTAGGGGGCGGCGCCCGCGATCACCGAGGCGGCGACGACGCGGTCAGGCAGGCGGGCGGCGCACGCGAGCGCCGGCGCGCCGCCGCCGGAGAAGCCGTAGACCGCGAAGCGGTCGAGCCGGAGCGCGTCGGCGACCGCGCGCACCTCGTCGGCGGCGTCGCCGACGCTCCGTCCCGGGGCGGGGGTCGAGCCTCCGTAGCCGGCGCGGTCGTAGGCGATGAGCCGGACCCCCCTCGCCCGGGCGTCGGCGACGAACGGCGGGTACAGCAGACGGGAGCCGGGGGTCCCGTGCAGGGTGAACACGGGCCGCCCGTTCGGGTCCCCGTCCTCGCGGACGCGCAGCGCGCGCGTCGGGGTCATCCGTACCGAGCGTTCGGTCGCCATCCGCCGTCCCCGCGGTACGAGGCCCGCGGGCACGTAACAGCTTCGAGGAGGCTCCCCGCTACGGGCGCTCGACCGGCCCGAGCGTCTCGCCGAAGAAGCCGAGCATGCGGGTCCACGCGTCCTTCGCCGAGTCGGCGTGGTGGTTCGGGCGCGTGTCGTTGAAGAACGCATGGCGCGCTCCGGGGTAGACGTGGTGGCGGAACGACCGCCCGGCGCGCGCCATCGCCTCCTCGAACTGGGGGACCTGGCCGGTGATCCCCGGGTCCTCTCCGCCGTAGAGCCCGAGCACCGCGGCCTGGATCTTCGGGACCTCCTCGAGCGGGGGGTTCTGGCCGTAGAAGACGACTGCCGCGCGGAGCTCCGGGTCGACGGTCGCGAGGCGGGCGCTCATCGCGCCCCCGAAGCAGAAGCCGACCGCGCCGGTCCGCGCGGGGTCGACCTCGGGACGGGCGCGGAGGAACTTCGCACAGGCGAGCAGGTCGCGGGCGAACCCGGCCTGGACCGGAGGGCTCGAGACCCGGCCGAACGCCTCCAGGATCGGGCGCACCTCCGGCGGCTGCGTCGCCGCGAACGCCGCGATCTTCGACGGGTCGCGCCGGAGGTCCGGCGGCGCCTGGGCGAACGCCTGCATGGCGAGGCCGATGTTCGCTGGGGTCAGGAGGCGCCGCAGCTCCCCGGTGAAGAGGTTCGGGGCGAGCGCGACGTAGCCCTCGCGCGCGAAGCGTCGGGCGATGTCCTCGAAGTGCGGGTCCAGTCCGAAGATCTCGTGGATCACGATCACGCCCGGGGCGCGGCGTGCCCGCTTGGACGGCAGGGCCAGGTAGGCGTCGAGCTCGCGCTCGCCGGTCGGGATACGGGGATGCTCCGCGTCGGCCATACCGCGCCCCAACGCGCCGGAGAGAAGACCGTTGCGAGGTCGTCCGCCGTGCGGTGGCCGGCGCGTCAGCGGCGGGCCGACACGCCCGAGGCCGGGGCAGCCCCGCTGCCGGCCGGGGCCGCAGAGCCCGTCCCCGCGACCTTCGCCGGGGCCTCGCCGTAGACGAACCGCGCGCCGCGCAGCGCCGAGATCACCGCGGCGAGCGCGGTCACGGCCCCCGCGAAGACGAACGCCTCGCGGAGCGCGGCGTGGAAGGCGGGCCCGATCGCCTCGGCGAAGAAGTGCGGCGCCTCCAGGGTCGCGAGGACGCTCGCCGGCAGCGGGGTCGGCAGCGTCACGGCGCCGAGGATCACCTGCATCGGGTTCTCGCCGAGGAACGCGCCGAAGAGCGCGCCGGTCGGGTTCGAGGAGATCACGTGGCTGAGGATCCCGACGTCCTGCGAGCCGACGCCCGCGGCACCGAGCGCCGAGGTCACCGAGCCGCTGAGCCCGCTCGAGAGCCCGAGGATCACGATCGTGAAGAACAGCGCGAGCGAGAGCTGCTGGCCGGTGTTCTGCAGCGTCGCGAGCATCCCGGAGGCGGAGCCGCGGTTCTCGGCCGGGACGGAGTTCATCACCGCCGCGGCGTTCGGCGCGGCGAACATCCCCATCCCGCAGCCCTGGGCGTAGAGGAGGACCCCCATCTCCCAGTAGGCGAAGTTGAGGGGCAGCAGCGCGAGCAGGAAGAACGTCGCCGAGCCGATAACCATCCCCACCGTCGAGAGGAGCCGGGGCCCCTGGCGGTCGGAGAGCCAGCCGCTGAGCGGCCCGGCGGTGAGGAACCCGGCGATCATCGGCATCATCGCGACGCCGGCCCAGAGCGGGACCTCGCTGTACGCGTAGCCGTGCTCGGGGAGCCAGATCCCCTGGAACCAGACGATCAGCAGCAGCATCATCCCGCCGCGGGCGATCGAGCCGAGCAGCGCCGCCGTCGTGCCGGCGGCGAACGAACGGACCCGGAAGAGGTGGAGGCGGAACATCGGGTCCCGGACGCGGGTCTCGACGATCAGGAACGCGACCAGCAGCCCGACGCCCGCGGCGAGGCCACCCAGGACCCACGGGCTCCCCCAGCCGGTCGGCGAGGAGCGGTACGGCAGGAGCCCGTAGGTGACGGCGATCAGCAGGACCGTCAGGCCGGCCGCGAACGTGACGTTCCCGACGTAGTCGATGCGCTGGTGCGCCGCGCGCGTCGAGATCTCGCGCAGACGCGCGTACGCCCAGACGGTGCCGGTGACGCCGACCGGCACGCTGACGAGGAAGATGATCCGCCAGGTCGGCAGGACGACGCCGAGGACGTGGAGGTCCGGGATCGTGGCGAGGACCCCGCCGACGACCAGCCCGACGAGCGAGCCGCCGATGAAGGCGATCTGGTTGATCCCCATCGCCTTCCCCCGCTCGTTCGCGGGGAAGGCGTCGGTGAGCAGCGCCGCCGAGTTCGAGAACAGGAACGACGCGCCGACCGCTTGGATGAGGCGGAAGCCGACGAGCGTCCAGGCGCCGGTCGCGCCGGAGTACGGCTCGAGGAACAGGAACAGCGAGCCGATCGAGAAGATCGCGAACCCGAGGTTGTACATCCGCGTGCGGCCCCACATGTCCGAGAGCCGGCCGCAGGTGACGAGCAGCGTCGCGGTGACGATCCCGTAGCCGAGCAGGAGCCAGATCAGGATCGGGAAGTTCGACGCGTCGAACGGGTTGACGCCGACCCCTCGCAGGATCACCGGCAGGGCGATCAGGAGGATCGTGCCGTCCAGCGAGGCGAGCAGCGCCCCGAGGGTGGTGTTCGTGAGCACGATCCACTTGTACTCGACCACGAAAGCTCCCTCCCGGGGCCGGCCGGCCAGCGTGGGAGGGGGCTTTAGCTTCCGCGGCAGCGCGAGCGGGTCTGCGGGGTTGCCCGCGGCGGCAATCCGTTTTCCCCCGGCCCGTCATGCCCTCCGGAGCCGGGGGTCCCGGCCGGTCCGGAGGGAACGTGGAGGAGCCTCGAGCAGCGCGCGCCGCGCCGACCGCCCTTCCGGAGCGCGCCGTCGCGACCGGGGTCGTCCGACGTATCGGGGTCAAGTCGAAGGTCCCCGGCGAGCACGGTCTTCCGAAACCGGAGGTCGCCGAGGTGCGGCTCACCGCCGCCGGGCTCGAGGGGGACTTCAACCTCTATCGCCAGACCAAGAGGAACGACGACCCCGACATGGCGGTGCTCCTCATCCCGGAGGAGACGCTCGCCGAGCTGAACGCCGACGGCTGGCCGGTCCGCCCGGGGGATCTCGGGGAGAACCTCACGACCGCAGGGATCCCGTACGACGCGCTCCGTCCGCGGACGACGCTCCTCGCCGGGGAGGCCCTGCTGCAGACCTGCAAGCCGTGCGAACCGTGCACGAACCTCTACCTGCTGCCGTACGTGGGGCCGGTGCGCGGCCCCGATTTCCTCAAGGCGACGCTGGGCCGGCGCGGTTG
>JASHSA010000131.1 GCA_030037035.1 Thermoplasmata archaeon | reverse complement strand
CACCCGCTCGGCGTGACGGGGGTCCAGGACGGGACGGTGCGCTGCGCGGACGGCACGGAGCTCGACGCGGCGGCGATCGTCGGCGCCGACGGACCGACGTCGACGGTCGCCCGCGCGGCCGGCGTCGCCCCGCGGCGCACGATGTTCCGCATGATCACCGCGACGGCCGACGGGCCGGTCGACGGGACGATCGAGCTACACTTCGGCCGCGAGGCGCCCCGCGGGTACGCCTGGCGGTTCCCGAGAGCGGCCGACCTCAACGTCGGCCTCGGGGTCCCGGAGCTCCCTGCGGGCACGACGCTCGCCGGCCTCCTCAATCGGTTCCTGGAGCGCGCCGGGCTCGGCCCGGCCCGCGAGCGGACCTGCTGGTGGGTCCCGATCGGGCCCCCTCCGAGGAGCCTCGTCGCGGGCCGGACCGTCCTCGCCGGGGACGCCGCCAACCTCGTGATGGCGACGAACGGCGGGGGGATCCCGACGGCGATGCTCAGCGGCCACCTCGCGGGCCGGGCCGCCGCCCGCGCCGCCCGCGGGACCGCCCCGCTCTCCGACTACGACGTGGCGTGGCGGAGCGTCCTCGCCCCGCCGCTCGCGCGCGCGGCGCGGATCCAGCGGCTCGGGGACGCCGTCGCCGGTTCCGACCGCCTCCTCGCGCTGGGGATGCGCTATATCGGGGCCGGGGGTCTCGACGCGATGATGCGGCTGCGCTGGCCGTCCCGCCTCGGAGGCGCGTCGTGACGGCGCCGGCGGCCGAGCGCCTCGAGACGAGCCTCGAGAGCATGGTCGTCCGCACCCTCGGCGGCAGCGCCGTCCGCGACCTCGCCGGGCTGGTGCCGGAGCTCGTGCGCGACCTCGAGGCGGTCGACTGGCGCCTCCACGAGGTCCTCGGCTCGTCGTTCGCCCAGCTGACGGAGGCCGCGCGCTACGCCTGCTCGACCGGCGGTAAGCGGGTCCGACCGCTCCTGATGGCCGCCGCCGGGCGGGCGCTCGGCGCCGAGTCGACCGGCCCGATCGTCTCGCTCGCGGCGGCGTTCCAGCTGATCCACACCGCGACGCTCGTCCACGACGACGTGATCGACCGCGCGGACACCCGGCGCGGCCAGCCGTCGATGCCGCGGGCGTTCGGCGTCCCGCTCGCCATCGTCTCGGGCGACTACCTGTTCGTGCGGGCGTTCGAGCTCGCCGCGGAGTACCCGAAGTCGATCGTCCTGCGGTGCGGCGAGTCGTGCGCCGACCTGGTCGAGGGGGAGGTCCTGCAGGAGAGCTCCCGCTTCGACCTCTCCGGCGGCCGGGACCACTACTTCCGCGTCGTCGAGCGCAAGACGGCGGCGATCATCGCGGCCGCGCTCGCGTCGGTCGCCGAGATCTACGAGGCGCCGGCGCCGCGGATCGACGCGCTGCTCGCCTACGGCCATCGGCTCGGCATCGCCTTCCAGATCCGCGACGACCTGCTGGACGTCGTCGGCGACCCGGACCTCCTCGGCAAGCCGCTCTTCGGCGACTACCGCGAGGGGAACCCGACGCTCGTCTCGATCGAGACGTACCACCGCCTGGACGCGCGGCGCCAGGGGGAGTTCGAGCGCCTCTTCCAGCTCCGTCGGAAGCGCACGAAGCACCTGCTGCGGCTGCGGGAGCTGACCGAGGAGGTCGGCGCCGCCGAAGCGACGGCGCGCGAGGCGACCGCCTGGGCGGAGAAGGCGGTCGAGGCGCTCGAGCCGCTCCCGACCGGCCCGTACCGCCACCTGCTCGAGCGGCTCGCCCGCGGCGCCGCCGAGCGCACGTCCTAGGGCCTCCCGGGCCCGGGGGCGGACGACGGGACCGCTTGAGCGAAAGGTAGATTTGGGCTCCGAGGGCTCCTCGGCGAGCGAGCGATGTCCGGCGGAGCGACGGCCGCGGCCCCGACCACGCCGGTCGAGATCGGCCACCTCCCTCCGGCGTGGGAGCCCGAGCCGGTGCGCCCGCGCCTCCCGATCGGCGTCGCGCTCGTCTCGATCCTGATCGGCCTCGTCGGCTTCGTCATGGTCCTGGGCGCGCTCCTCTACGTCCTGAACCAGACGGTCGGCTCGACCGTCCTGCCCCCGTCGCTCGAGATCTTCCAGGCGGCCGACCTCTTCGAGGCGCTCGTCCTCCTCGTCGTCGGCGTCGCCCTGCTGGCGATCGCGACGTCGCTCTACCGCCAGGAGACGTGGGCGCTCTGGACGACGATCGTCCTCGTCTTCGTGACGACCGCCTACCTGTTCTTCACCGGCTTCATCACCATCCTCTTCGTCTTCTTCGTCGCGCTGCTCGTCTACCTCCTCGCGGTCCGCCGGTACTTCTACTGATGCGGGTCGTCCTGGCGGAGCTCGACCCGCGCCCGGCCGACGTCCGGTCGAACCTGGGCCGCGTCGGGGAGGTCGTGCGGGCCGCCCCGGGAGGGATCGTCGCGTTCCCGGAGCTGTTCCTCTCCGGCTACCATCTCGGCGACCGGCTCCGCGAGCTCGCGCTGCGGCCGGAGGACCCCGCGGTGTCCGAGCTCGGCCGGCTCGCCCGGGAGACCGGCACGCGCCTGGTCGTCGGGGCCCCCGTGGCCTCCGCCGAGCGGCCGGGCGAGGTCGAGAACGTCGCGCTCGTCGTCGACCCGAGCGGCTCCGTCCGCCGCCAGGTGAAGCGGTACCTCCCCACGTTCGGGCCGTTCGAGGAGGGTCTCGTCTTCACGCCGGCGGCGAGCAGCGCCCCGATCCCGCTCCCCGGGCTGCGCCTCGGGGTCGAGATCTGCTACGACGTCTTCTTCCCCGAGGTGACGCGGGAGCTCGCGGTCGGGGGCGCGGAGCTGCTCCTGAACCTCTCCGCCTCCCCGACGACCAGCCGCCGCCTCTTCGAGAGGCTCCTGCCCGCGCGGGCGGTCGAGAACGGCGTGCCGGTCGCCTACGTCAATCGCGTCGGCGTCGAGGACGGCCTCGTCTTCGGCGGAGGCTCCGGCCTCTGGGACGCGCGCGGCGAGCCGCTCGCGCTCGAGCCGCTCCCGGTGCCGGGGCTCGCGAGCGGAGAGCGGGTCGTCGCCGCCGAGGTCGACCTCGCCGCGTCGGCCCGGTGGCGTCCGTTCCGGCCGGTCCTGCGCGACGTCGCCGCCCGCCCGCCGCAAAAGCCGGCGCCGCCGGCGTAGGCCGAGTTCGGCTCGAGCGCATGGATTATGAGCGCTCCTCCTCCCCGCTAGCTGCCGTGCCTCCTCCGACGATCGCCCAGCAGCTCGCCGCCAAGCAGCGGGAGATCTCCATCGCCGAGTTCTTCGAGCGCAATCGCCAGATCCTCGGCTTCGACAACCCGGCCCGCTCGCTCCTGACGACGGTCAAGGAGGCCGTCGACAACTCCATCGACGGGGCCGAGGAGGCGGGGATCCTTCCGGACGTCTCCGTGGCGATCTCCAAGGAGAGCGAGGAGCGTTACAAGGTCGTCGTCGCCGACAACGGCCCCGGGATCCTGCGGCGGGAGATCCCGAACGTCTTCGCTCGGCTGCTCTACGGCTCGCGCTTCCACGCGAACCGCCAGGCGCGGGGTCAGCAGGGGATCGGGATCTCGGCGGCGGTCCTCTACGCGAACCTGACGACGGCCCGGCCGGCCCGCGTCACGTCCAAGGTCGAGGAGGAGGACGCCGCGCACGTCCTCGAGCTCGTCCTCGACACCCAGAAGAACCAGCCGCGGGTCGTCTCGGAGGACGTCGCGCTGTGGGACCGGCCCCACGGGACGTCGATCGAGCTCGTCCTCAAGGCCCGCTACCAGCGGGGACGCCAGTCGCCGCTCGAGTACCTCCGCGGCACGGCGATCGTCAACCCGCACGCGCAGATCGTCCTCACCGAACCGGACGGCACGAAGGTGACGTTCCCCCGGGCGAGCGCGGAGCTGCCGCCGCTCGCCCGGGAGACGGCGCCCCACCCGTACGGGCTCGAGCTCGGCGAGCTCGGCTACCTCTTGAAGTCCTCGAAGCGCCCGAGCCTCGGCGAGTTCCTCACCAAGGAGCTTCAGGGCGTGAGCCCCCGGGCGGCGAAGGAGGTGCTCGAGCGGGCCGGCCTGCCCGCGAGCACGAAGCCGCCGAGCGTGCTCGGTCCGGACCAGGAGCGGCTCCTGGAGTCGCTCCGTGCCGTCCCGCTCGTGGCGCCGAGGTCCGAAGGGCTCTCGCCGATCGGCGCCATGCTGATCAAACGGGGCCTGCGCAACGTCCTCGGCGAACTGCGGCCGGAGTTCTTCGCGCCCCCGGTGAGCCGTCCCCCGAAGGTCCGAGGGGGGTTCCCGTTCATGGTCGAGGTCGGGCTCGTCTACGGCGGAGGCCTCCCCGCCGACCAGCCGATCCAGCTGCTGCGGTTCGCGAACCGCGTCCCGCTGCTGTTCCAGCAGGGGGCGTGCGCGATCACGGCCGCCGTCGGCAGCATGGACTGGCGGCGCTACGGCCTCGACCAGAAGGGCGGCTCGGGGCTGCCGATCGGCCCGATGCTCCTCCTCGTCCACGTCGCCTCGACCAAGATCCCGTTCACGAGCGAGGCGAAGGAGGCGATCGCGGAGGACCCGGAGATCGACCGCGAGATCACGCTCGCGCTGCAGGCGGCCGCGCGCCACCTGCGGGCGCACCTCTCCCGCAAGAGCCGCCGCGACTTCGCGAGCGAGAAGTTCGCGATCATCCAGAAGATCCTGCCGAAGCTCGCCGAGAAGACGAGCGCGCTCGTCGGGAAGCCCGTCCCGGACCTCACGCCGGTCGTCACGAAGATCATGGACGTCGTCAACGTCGAGACCCTCCTCGAGCCTCGGGCCTCGGACGTCGGCGGCGCGGTCGAGGTGACGAACTACACGCCGCGGGCCCGCGTGCTCGAGCTGTTCCTCGAGGTCGAACCGGAGCTGGCGAAGCTCGCGACGTTCTCCCCGGCGCCGGACGGGACCGAGCCCGAGCTCGGCCGGGCCTGGTGGACGCTCCCGAGGCTCGCGCCGAACGCGCGGACGAGGCTCACCGTGACGTTCCCCAAGCGGACCGAGGTCGAGGCGAACGACTTCGACTGGTACATCGCCGGGGTCGACGAGGGCCGGCTCCTCGGGGCCGACCCGCTCCCCGGGGACTGGGACGTTCGCCTGCCGCGGGCGGTCGTCGAGGCGGCGGAGGCGGCGGCCGAGGAAGGGGCCGTCCCGGTCGCCGACGAGGGGACGGAGGTGGACTACGATGCCGCCGAAGCGAGCCCGCAAGCCCGCGACGACGACTGACGCCGACGCGCCGAAGGTCCGCGCGGACGCCCTCGCGCCGACCGTCGGGCTCGCCGGCGAGATCTACCGCCAGCTCGCCGACGGGGAGATCCCGCGGATGCGCCTGCCCCTGCGGACGAAGCAGAACCTCTCGTTCCAGATGCGCGAGGGGGTCTGGAAGCTCGGCCGCTCGATGGGGACCCGCAGCGCCCGGAAGCTCGACGGGGCGCTGATGCTGCTGCGGACGTTCTACCTGGTCGACTTCATCAACGAGATGGCGCGCGACGCGAAGACGTCGACCCTCCGCGAGCTCTACTACATCAGCGAAGGCTGGGACGAAGGGAAGTTCCACAGCGAGGACGAGTCGAACCTCCTCATCGAGGACCTCGAGGTCCTCTGCGACCGGCTCCGCGAGGACTTCCGGCTGCACCCGGAGGAGAACGGTGCCTCCGTGATCGGCGACCTCACGATCAAGGAGCGCAACCGCAAGGGGGTCGTCAAGACGATCAACTGTCGGGACGACGTCGGGGACGGCGGCTACGCGCTCCCGTTCAACGTCGAGAAGGAGAAGATCGAGTTCGCCGGCACGAACGCGAAGTTCGTCATCGCGATCGAGTGCGGCGGGATGGTCGACCGCCTCGCCGAGAACGGCTTTGACGAGCAGCACGACGCGATCCTCCTCCACCTGAAGGGCCAGCCGGCGCGCTCGACGCGACGGTTCCTGCGGCGGCTCAGCGAGGAGCTCTCGCTGCCGGTCGTCGTCTTCACCGACGGCGACCCGTGGTCGTTCCGCATCTTCGCGAGCGTCGCCTACGGGGCGATCAAGACCGCCCACCTCTCGAGCTACCTCGCGACCCCGAACGCGGAGTTCCTCGGCGTCACCGCCTCCGACATCGAGAACTACGAGCTCCCGAGCGACAAGCTGAGCGAGCAGGACGTCCACGCGCTCGAGGCGGAACTGACCGACCCTCGGTTCGGCACCGCCGACTGGCGGAGCGAGATCCAGCTGATGCTCAAGAACGGCAAGAAGGCCGAGCAGCAGTCGCTCGCGAAGTACGGCCTCAACTACGTCACCGACCACTACCTGCCCGAGAAGCTCACCGAGATGGGCGTCCTCTGAGCGATCGGGGGCGCCGGAGCCGCATCGGCCCCGCGTCGCGGGCCGCCGACCGCGTCCTACAGCAGCCCCGCCCGAGGTCGGGGCCCTGCGGGCCGCGCCCTCGTCGATCGGCGCGCCGCGGGCCCGCGGAAAGCCTCATCCCGCCAGGGAGCTCCGCTCCGGGCCGATGGCGCCGGGCACGGTCCCGCCGACGTGTCCTCACTGCGGGGCCCCGACGCTCGCCGGCGCGGCGCATTTCACGTACTGCGGGTCGGTCCTCCCGAACCCCGCTCCCTTCGGGCCCCCTGCCTTCGCGGGGCCGCCGCGTTACGACCCCTACCGCGTCGCTGCCCGCGACAACGAGGAGGAGCGCGCCGTCGGGATCGTCGCCATCGTCCTGGGGGCGATCCTCCTGGTGAGCGGGGTGGCCGCGCTGGCGGCAGCGGCGTACGTCCACGACTCGATCGCGTCGTTCGACAGCGGCTGCCAGAGCCCGTGCACCCCCGCCCCGGATCCGAGCGGGGCGATCGCGGCCGTCGGGGTCGTCATGCTCCTCGTCGCGCTCGTCGTCATCGCGGTCGGGGCGACCCACAGGCGATAGGGAGCTCCTTCGCCACGAACACGCGGCGCCGGAAGCTCGGCGGGGCCCCGCCGCAGGCGTCCCGGAACCTCTAAAAAGCCGCGTCGCTCCCTGAGCCCTCATGCACTGGACGGCGGCCCAGCGATACCTGGCGGAGTTCCTCGGGACGTTCGGGCTGCTGGTCTCGATCACCGGCGCCGCCCTGCTCTCGCTGAACGTCGACACCGGAGCCTCGGTGGCGGACGCGCGCGTGATGCTGCTGAGCTTCTCGCTCGGGCTCGGGGTCCTCGGGATGATCTACGCGTTCGGCGACGTCTCGGGAGCCCACTTCAACCCCGCCGTGACGATCGCGATGCTGATCCGGGGCCGCACGAAGGCGGTCGACGCCGTCGCCTACATCCTGGCGCAGGTCGCCGGGGGGGTCGTCGGCGTGGCGGCGATCGTCGGCGTCGCGCACGGCTCGCCGAGCCTCTGGGCGGCGGTCCAGCACATCGCGTTCGCCTCGCAAGGCTACTCGGGGAACGGCTCGCCGTACCACGTCGCGCTCGCGTCGGTGTTCCTGCTCGAGGTCGTGATGACGTTCTTCCTCGTGACCGTCGTCCTGCAGTCGACGCGGACGGAGAGCTTTGCGAAGAACCTCGCCCCGGTCGGCATCGCGCTGACGCTCGCGATGACGAACCTGATCGCAATCCCGATCGACGGGGCGTCGATCAACCCGGCCCGCAGCTTCGCGCCCGCCGTGCTCTCGTTCGGCATCGCGGGGGACCACTGGGCCCTGATGCAGGACTGGATCTTCTGGGTCGCGCCGGTCGTCGGCGGCGTGATCGCCGCGCTGGTCGACCTCGCCCTGCAGCCGTCCCCGTAGGCGCCTAGGCCGAGGGGGATCCCGCGAGACCGCGGGGGCCGAGCAGCGTGTCGGCGGACTCCGCGGGGGCGTACAGGTAGGCGGCGTCGCCCATCCGCCGCCGCACCCAGCGCCGGCCATCCTCGTCGAACTCCGAGGGCTCGGCGGCGACCTCGACCGGGGTCGCCTCGTTCGCCGGGGTCGGCCGGCCGTCCGGCGCGAACCGTAGCAGGTCCGTCGCCTCGTCCAGGACGACCCAGGCGAGCGGCGCGGCGACGGTGAGCCGGACGAGGCGGGGGCGGAGCTGGCGCTCGTTCTCCGTCTCGGTCCGGGAGAAGACGGCCCACGGGCCGTCCGCGAGGTCGGCGAGCCTCTCGAACTGGAAGGAGCGCTGCCGGAACGCGAGAACGTTCACCTCGAGGTCCGAGGCGGTCAGCATGCCGGAGCGAGCGCGGGGGGCCTGATAAACG
>JASHSA010000130.1 GCA_030037035.1 Thermoplasmata archaeon | reverse complement strand
CCCCGGCGCTCTCGCCGCCGGCGGCCAGCGCGGCGGCCGCCGCGACGCCGAGCGGTCCCGCGCCGTGGGAAGAGGGGCCGGCGGACGCCGAGCGCTCCGAGCCGTTCGTGCGCAAGCCGTAGCCTCCCGGCCGGGCTCCCGAGGTCCTGCGACGTCGGCGGTCGGCACGAGCCGACTTAACGGAGCGTGAGGTTCGTAGGGGACGATGGCGGACGACGCACGGCCCGACGACCGTCGTCCCCGCGTCCGCGCGCCGCTGCCCGTCGGGGCGCTCGCCCGCCGCATCGGCGACCTCAGCCTGACGGCCGCCGCGACCGGGGTCCTGCTGATCGCCCTCGGGACGCTGTCGGCGACGTTCCCGCCCGCCGAGCTGTACCGCGACGCGTTCAGCGGCTACGACCCGCCGTTCTCCGTCGTCGCCGGGATCCTGTTCATCGCGCTCGCGCCCCGTCTCTATGAGCGCACGTCCGTCGCCTGGCTGGTCGCGCTGCTCGCGCCGGTGCTGACCTGCTCGGCGGCGGCGCTCAGCCCGAACCCGTTCTCCCTCGCGAGCGCGGCCGCTTCCGTGGCGCTCGTGAGCGGGATCTACCCGTACCGCAGCGGATTCTACCGCAACCCCGGCGGCGGCCAGCACGCGACCGAGCTCGCCGTCGTCGTCGCCGGCCTCCTCTCCCTCCTCTTCGGGACCGTCGGGGCGCGGTGGCTCGGCGGGGAGTTCTCGCCGACCGTCAAGGGCTGGGCGGAGGCGCTCTACTTCACGGTGACGACGGTCTCGACGAACGGCTCGTCGATCGCCCCGATGACGAACACCGCCCGATTGTTCGTCGTGGCGCTGATCCTCCTCGGGGTGGGAACGTTCTTATCGGCCATCGTCGTGGTTTTCGTGCCGTTCATCGAGCGTCGTCTGAGCGGCCTGAGCCGGCGTTTCGAGGAGGCGCGGTTGCACGAGCTCCAGGAGCATGTGATCGTCTGCGGGGCGTCGCCGGAGGCGCACGCGACCGCGCGGGCGCTGCGCGCCTCCGGCGCCCGAGCCGTGATCGTCTCCGCCGACTCGCAGGCGCTCGAGCTGCTCCGCAACGAGGGGTTCCGCACCCACCTCGGGGACCCGTCCTCCGAGGGAGAGCTCCGGGCCGTCGGGATCGACCGCGCCCGGGCGGTGATCGTCGCGCAGGCCTCCGACGCCGAGAACCTCCTCACCGTCATCACCGCGCGGGCGCTCCAGCCCGGCGTGCGGATCGTCGCGATCGCCACCTCCGACGACACCCTCCCGAAGCTGAAGCGCGCCGGCGCGAACGAGGCGGTCAGCGTCGTCGGGGTCGCGGCGCAGCTGATGAGCTCCGCCGCGCTCCAGGGCACGCCGTCGGGCGCCCGGTAGGCCGGCGGCTGCAGAAGGGAGGAGCCGGAGCGGCGCCGCGATGCCGACCACGACCCGGCCGTCCCGCGCGGAGCGGCCGTCCCCGCCGCCCGCGGCGGACGGCCTCCTCCGCCTCGAGCTTGACCTGCCGCACGAGCTGCTCAAGCCGTCGTCCGTCCCGCTCCTCCGCCAGGTCGAGTCGTGGCTGCGGGAGCAGGAGGTCGAGGAGCAGGGGAGCCTGCTCGTCCGCGCCGGCGAGCTGCTCGACGAGCTCGGCGCGGAGGGCTACGACCGCGTCGACCACTGGGAGGTCGACCCGGGCGGATGGCTGCCGCTGCCGGAGGCCGAGCACGCCGGCCGGATCGAGCCGGTCGGCCACCTGGTCAAGGCGCTCCGGAACCCGGCGTGGGGGGTCTTCGCCCGCGCGCGCGCCTTCTCCGTACGGCTCTCCGGCGACGACGGCCGGCGCGTCGACGCCCGCGTCCTCCGCCTGCACCGCGAGCGGGAGCATTCGATCTGCCTCGACCTCTGGGGTCCGACGTCTACCGCGGAGCTGCGGCGGCTCGCCGGGCGCCTCCGTCGCCGCTTCAGCCCGCTGAAGATGCGCCTGCGACGATGAGCGGACCGCTCCGTTCGTCCGGAGGACCGGCGTGATCGGGCTCGCGGTCGCCCCGGTGGTCGTCGCGTTCGTCGTGACGGTACTCGAGCTGACGGAGGTCGTCGCGCTCGTCTTCGCGCTGAGCGCGGGGACCGGCTCCGTCCGTCACGGCGCCCTCGGCGCGACCGCCGGCACGGCGGTCGTCGCGCTCGCCGCGCTCGGGAGCGGGACGCTCCTCCTGACCCTCCCGGAGACCGCGCTCCTGTGGGCATCGGCGGTCGTGCTGGCGGCGTTCGGCGTCTTCCTCTTCCGGAGCACGCTGAGGACCTACCGTCGGCTGCAGGAGGCCGCCGCGGGACGGCCGTCCGCGCCCCGCTCGGTGGCGGCGCTCCAGTTCGCCGGAGGGTTCGTCGTCGGGGCCGTCGAGACGACCGAGGTCGTCGTCGTTCTGCTCGCGCTGACCGCCGGCGGCGCCGGCGCATCGGCGATCGTCGGCTCGGTCGCCGGCGGCGCCGTCCTGGTCGCCGTCGCCGCGGTCGTCCACGAGCGGATCCGGCGGATCAAGACCGCCTGGCTGAAGCTCGGCGCGACGTCGATGGTCCTCGCGTTCGCCGCGTTCTGGTCCGGCGAAGCGGCCGGCGTACGCTGGCCGGGAGGCGAGCTCGTGCTCGTGCCGCTCTTCGCAGTTTCCCTGCTCGCCGTTCGGCTCGCCCTGTCGGCGGCGCTGCGTGCCCGCCCTCCGGCGCCGGCCGTCGGCGCGTCCGGCGGTCCTCGCTAGCCGACCGCCGCCTCGACCGAGTGGATCCCGGGGAACTGGTACGGGACGAGGGTCCAGGACCTACCGGCGTCCGGGCTGACGACGAGCTGGCCGGTCGTCGTCCCGACGTAGAGGCCGGCCGGCTCGAGCGCGTCCGCGGCGATCCCCTCCCGCTGCACGCCGTAGTCGCCGGGGAACAGCTTCGGCGACAGGACCGACCTCCAGCGTCGGGTGCGGTCGTTCCACTCCCAGACGTCGAGCCCGCCCCGGAGCGTCGTCCTCGCCTCCCCGCCGAGCGGGACGAAGAACGCCCGGCCCGGGAGCGCGGGGGCGCTCGTCACGGCGAAGCCGAAGTCGTCGGGCGGGGCGCCCTTCAGCTTGCCGACCCGCTCCCAACGCCCTTCCATGCCGTGGCGGTTGACGTACATCCCGCCGTGGTCCTGCCGGTAGGCGACCTCCGGGTCCTCAGCGTCCAGCGCGACATGGTGGACGCACTGGCCGGTCTCGGGGAACTTCTCCGGCTGGAACGGCGTCTCGACGCCCTGGTTGGTCGGGTGCCAGTGCGCTCCGGCGTCGTCGCTGCGGAACGTCCCGACCGCCGACATGCCGATGTACATCCGCTTGGGGTCGCGCGGGTCGACCAGGATCGTGTGCAGGCACGGCCCCCCGGCCCCCGGCGACCAGTTCTTGCGGTCCGGATGGTCCTGGACCCAGGAGACCGGGCTCCAGCTCTCCCCGCGGTCGTCGCTGCGGAACAGGCCGTGGGGGTCGGTGCCGATGAACACCGTCTTCGGCTCGGAAGGATGGCCCGGGGCGATGTGCCAGAGGTTGATCACCGGACGGCCCTTCGCGGCCGGGCTGTCGGGGTCGAACATCGGCTCGCGCGACTTCGCGACCGGGGTGAGGGGCGTCGCGACCTCCCTCCAGCTCTTGCCCCAGTCGGAGGAGCGGTAGACGATCGGCCCCCAGAAGCCGCTGTTGACGGCGGCGAACAGCGTGCCCGGCCGGCGCGGGTCGGCGGTAACGTGGAAGATGTCGCGGCCGGCGTTCGAGACCGGCCTCACCTTCCAGGATCGGCGCCGCGTGTCGCTTTCGACGATGTAGGTCCCCTTTCGCGTCCCGACCAGGACGCGCACCTTCTTCTGTGCCATACCGCCGCCCGTGCCTCCGGTCCCGCTCAGCCTCCCGCGATCGAGTGGAGGATGTCGACGGTCCGCGCTCCTTCGAGCGAGGTGGCGAGGCCGGCGGAGGCGCCGACCTCCCGGCCGTCGACGAAGACCTTGACGTAGCGTCGGAGGACCCCGGTCTCGTCCCGCAGCTTGTGCCGGAGCCGGGGAGAGTCCCGCTCGAGCTCGTCGAGCAGGGCGTCCAGCGTGGGGGCGTCGGAGACGAAGTTCCGCCGCGGCGCGAACTCCCGCAGCATCGCGTCGAGATGGACCTCCGCCATCGCCTCGGAGCACGTCACCGGCCCCTGATAAACCCGAAGGTCGGGGTACGCTCCCGGGGCCCGGTAGGCGGGACGTGGCCGGACCGCCGTCGGCGACCGACGACGATCGTGTCGTACCGCGCTAGCAGACGCGGGTAGGCCCGCTCGATCGGATCGCAGGGAGAAGGAAGGAAGAGGTTGGTCCCGGCGGCGACGGCCGACCTAGAACGGGATGACCTTCTTGTTGTAGGCGTGGTTGGTCAGTTCGGCCGTCCCGTGGAGCCACCAGACGAGGCCGATGAAGATCCAGAAGCCGCCCGTCGCCCACGCGAGTCCGGAGGAGATGGTGTGGCCGCCGCCGAGGGTCCAGCCCTCGATGATCAGGAGGATGAGCCCGATCAGGAGGAACCCGAACGAGAACACCGCTCCCCAGCCATGCTTGGGGGCGCTGATCAGGAACGTCAGCGTGAACAAGAGCCAGATGAACGCGAGCGCCGCGATCGAGAAGCCCGCGACGGTCCCCGTGAGGTGACCCGCCACGACCAGCGTCAGGCCCTGGCCCGTCCCGGCCCAGGAGTACCAGAACACGCCGTAGCCGAAGAACGCCGCGCCCCAGTAGGGGTGGGACTTCAGGATCCCGATGATCCCCAGCACGACCAGGACGGCCGCCCCGAACGCGACGTCCGTCACGCCGTTCACGGCCGGTAGACCGCCCGGGTTCAGGAACGCGGCGAACCCCTTGCTGTACGGCGAGGGCAGCACGCTCAATCCGAACAGGATCGCCGTAAGTCCGAAGGCGAGGAACCCGAGGATCGTGGCTCCCGCCCAGCCGTTCGCCGTCTTGCTGTCCGGTGCCCCGGACATGCCGCTCTGCCCCCCCATGGGAGAGGCCATCGCCGAATCGGTCGCTGGCATGTTGGCGCAAATCTGCGGCTCCGAGTAGATAAATCCGGTTGGTCAATCGGCGTTGCCGGTTATACTTCAGACCGAGCGAACACCTCAGAGAAACCGCCGGACCCGGCGCAGCTTTACGTTCGACGCCGGCTGGGGGGACGACGATGCAGGACCGCAGCGAGCTCGGGAAGATCGTCTTCGGCGAGACGAGGGTCGTGCTGACCCGGGACCTCACCGTCATGAACCCGAACCTCGCGCTCGGCTCGCAAGGCCTCGTCGTCGGCAAGCTCGCGAACTACACGCTCAAGGTCGCCTTCCCGAAGGTGACGGTCGGCGTCAACTGGCGCGACTGCGACATCGTCCAGGGGAAGACCGGCATGCCGACCGAGGCGGAGCAGCCGCGGGTGATCCCGAAGCCCCGCCACATGGGCGAGGAGTGAGTCGCCGCGCCTAGCGGAGACGCTCGAGGAGAGGAGGGAGCTCCGCCCAGCTCCCGATCCGATAGGACGTCTCGGGCGCCTCCCATCCGTCCGGCAGGAACAGTCGCCGGTAGCGCTCCCCGTACCGCTGGAGCCCCGTGAACAGGACCGCCGCGCGGTAGCCGGCGCGGCGAGCCCCTTCGATGTCGACCCAACCGTCCCCGACATGCACCGAGCGCGCGGGCTCCGCGCCGACCCGTCGGAGCGCCTCCGCGAAGATCTCGGGGGCCGGCTTCGTCCAGCGCTGCTCGTCACTGAAGACGTAGGCATCGACGACGTCGTCGTAGCCCATCTGGTGCAGGACCGGACGCAGGGTCGCTCCCGGTTCGCCGACGGTGTTGGAGATCACGGCGCAGGCCCAGCCGCTCTCGCGCGCGCTCCGCAGCGCGGCGAGGGCGCCGGGCGCCGGACGGAACGCCATCGTGGCCACGAGGCGCGCCAGGCCGTCGAGATACTCGGCCGGGTCGACCGTTCCGCCGAGCCGACGTGCGGCCTCCTCGATCTGCGCGGACGGCGTGACGCTCCTGCCCTGCTGGGAGGCGGCGACCGCCTCCCCGTAGACCGCCTCGAACGCCCGGCGGGGGTCCGGCGCGGAGGGAGACGCCGAGCGCGGCGGGGCGCGGCGGAGCAGGGAGGCGGCGAGGTCGACCTGCTCGCGCATGTACCGTTCCTCCTCCTCGGGCTCGAGGTAGGCGAGGGTGTGCCAGAGGTCGACCGTGAGCGCCCGCCCCGTCGGCCGCGAGCGCCGGTCGGTCATCGGGGGAGCGCCGCGGGGGCGTTCGGCATCGGCGTCGGCACGGGGGCCGTCGACCAGATGAGCTCTTGCCTCCTCGATGCCGGCCGTGCCCGGCTCCGCCTCCCGGCTCCTGCTCGTCGTCAACGACCGACCCGGGCTGCGCGGGCTCGTGAGCCGCGAGCTCCCCGGGGTGTCGTACGCGTTCCTCTCGGAGATCGACCCGCCCTCGGCCCGGGAGGTCGAGGCCGTGCTGCTCGGGTCGATCGCCCGCGAAGGGTCGACGTGGGACCCGAGCGCCTACCCGGCGCTGAGGTTCGTCCAGCGGATCTTCGCGGGGGTCGACGACGTGCCGTTCGACCGCATCCCCCCACGGGTCGCCGTCGCGGGGAACGTCGGCGGCTACGCGCCGTTCGTCGCCGAGCACGCGGTCGCCCTCGCCCTCGCGGCCGCCCGCTGCGTCCTCGCCGGCACGGCCGCGGTGGCGGCCGGCCGCTCGCGGCCCGCGCCGGAGCTGAGGTCGTTGTGGCAGGAGAGCGCCCTCGTCCTCGGGTACGGCGCGATCGGCCGCGCGATCGCCGAACGTCTGCGCCCGTTCGAGATGCGGCTCTCCGGCCTGAACCGTACCGGGACGATGGCGCCGGGCGTCGAGACGATGTTCCCGGCGGAGCGCCTGGACGAGGCGGTCGCCTCGGCCGGCTACGTCTTCGACGCGCGGCCGCTGACGCGCGCGACGCGGGGCAGCCTGGCTCGCGCCCAGCTCGAGCGCATGCGCGAGGACGCGACCCTCGTCAACGTCGGCCGGGGAGGGACGATCGACGAGGAGGCGCTCTTCCGCCACCTCACGAACCACCCCCGCTTCCGCGTCGGGCTGGACGTCTGGTGGCAGGAGGACTTCACCCAGGGAGCGCTCCAGACGCGGTTCCCGTTCTCCGGCCTACCGAACTTCGTCGGCTCTCCGCACTGGGCCGGCCTCGCTCCGCGCGTCGGCGAGTTCGCCCTGCGCTCGGCGGTCGAGAACCTCGCCCGCTTCTTCCAGGGAAAGCCGCCGTTGCACGTCGTCGACCGCCGCGAGTACCTGCCGTAGGGCGCCCCGGCGCGCCCCGGGCGCGAGCGTGGGGCTATCGGATCCGCTCGAGCGCGAACGAGCCGACAACGAGGGCCCGGTTCGTCGCCCGTACCTCGACCCACTCCCGGGTCGCGACGTCGCCGAACCCCTTCACGGAGAGGAACGTGCGGTCCCGGTCCTGGCGGAACAGGATCGCCCCGTCCAGCAGCCCGAGGAGCGACTCGACCTGGGACTCGCTCAGCGCTCCGGCCTCCAGCGCGTACATCGCGAGCGCGTTGCGGGGCTTGAGGATCCCGACGACGTTCTGCAGGAACGAGAAGCTCGCCCGCTCGTCGGCGTGGGCCATGACGGCGGAGAGCCCGAAGAACCCGACCCGTATCGCGCCGCCCTTCGCGGCCTCCTCGGCGAGCTTCGCCCCCTGGACGAGCGACGTGAGGAGTCCGGCGCGGTCGTCCGAGCTCTTCGGAACGAGCGTGTGCGGGCCGGGGGTCGTTCCCGCGCCGGAGGCGTCGATCCACGTCACGCTGCCGATCTGCTCGTACTCCCGGAACTGCGGGAGGACGACGCCGAGGTTCGAGGAGATCTCCGCCGACGAGCGTGCCGCCGTCACCAAGAGCGCCGGCTCGCCGCGCTTGAGCCCCTCCGCGAGGAACGCGTAGAGGGCGACCTCCTTGCCGACGAACGCCTCCCCGACGAGGACGACGTGGCTCTTCGGCGGGAGGCCTCCGAGCAGCAGGTCGTCCAGGCGCTGGGTCCCGGTCGGCTGGCGGTCGGGGTACTTCCGGCCGCTGGGGGCGGAGAGCGTTCCGGGGTCGGACGGCAGGCCGACCTCGACGATCCCCGGGCCGGTCGGCGGGCGGGCCCGCCGCGCGCGGCTCCCGCGCGAGGACGGGACCCCGGACGGGCCCTCGGCGCGGTCGGCCGCCGCGACGGCGAGCAGCCCGGCGAACGGCAGGTCCCCCTCGCGAGCGATCTCCTGCCGCCGCAGGCTGACCTCGGCCTCGTCGGCGTCGACCGAGCGCTCCCGGAGCAGGACCTCGCCCTCGCGCCGGTCGAGCTCGCTGAGCGAGGAGCGGACCTTGCCCTCCCGCTCGGCGAGCGCCTTCTCCCGCTCGGCGACCTCGCCGAGGCGGTGGTCGAGGTCGACGCTCTTCTGCGCGACCCCGATCTGCTGGTGTCCGACGTCGTCGAGGCGCTGCTGGTAGTCCCGCGCGGCGCTCTCGAACTGGAGGCGGCGCTGGTCGGCCGACTTGAGCCGCTCGTCCAGGTCCTCCTCGCGCTGGGAGAGCGCCGTCTCCCGCGAGGCAAGGTGTGCCTGGCGCTCGGCGATCTGACGGAGCGTCCCCTCGAGGACCTTCGCCTGCTCGGCGGCCTCCTTCGCCCGCCGCCCGAGCTGGGCGTTCTGCTCGTCGAGGACCGACTGAAGGTGCTGGAGCTTCGCCTCGCGTGTCGCGAGGTCGGCGGCGGCGGGGTTCCCGCGCGCGGCGGCCGGCCCGGGGAGCGCAGGCCCGCGCTCGCGGGCGACGAGCTCCCCCTCGCGGCGGAGGAGGTCGGAGGTCTTCTGCTCGATCTCCTTGCGCCGCGCCGCGACTCGACCCTCTCCTTCGGCGATCGACGCCTCACGGCGGTCGAGGTTCTGCACCCGCTGGCGGATCTCGGCGTCGCGCTTCGCCAGCTCGCCCTCGTGGCGGGCGAGCCGCTGCTCGCGGCCGGCGAGCTCCGGCACCTGGTGCGCGATCTCGGCGTTCCGCACCTCGAGCTCCTTGCCGCGCTCGAGCAACGCGCGCGTGTTCGCCTCGACCGCGGCGTTGCGGCCGGCGAGCTCCCGCTCCTGGGCCGCCAGCTTGTCGGCGCGCGTCTGGTCGGCCTCCTCGAGCTTCTCGAGCTGGCCCTGGCGCTCCCGGAGGTTCGCGAGCGCGCGTCCGAGCGTCGCCTCGTTCGTCTCGACGTCGGTCTCGCGCTTCACGAGCGCGGCGGCCCGGAAGCGGAGCGCCTCGTCGCGCTGCTGGAGCTCGCTCGCGAGCTTGACGATGCGGTTCTGGCCGGAGAGGACGACCGCCTGCTCGTGGGGGGCGGTCCCGGAGGAGACGAGGTGCAGGAACGAGCCGCTGGTCTGGTAGAGGATCGCCGAGATCAGGAGCGCGACGGCGAACCCGACCGCCGAGGCGCCGCCGTACGCCGGGAAGAAGGCGTCCAGGACGACCGCGATCGGCAGCACCGCGGTGAGCACGCTCGTCCACTGGTGCCCCCCCCAGGGGCGCCACGTCGAGGCGATCCCGACGAGCCCGAGGGTCGTGCCGAGCAGGCTCAGCGGGACGAGCGTCGGGTAGACCGCGATGTGCCCGAGCGGTCCCGCGCCGGCGACCCGCGCGCCGTAGACCGCCGCGATCGCGACCGAGAGCGCCAGCGCGCCGACGCTGAGCGAGAAGTGGGGCTCCCACGGCCAGACCTGGAACGCCTCCCACTTCGAGACGACGCCGACCGCGCTGACGCAGACCGCGGCGCCGATCGGGAGGATGAGGTAGTAGCTGTCCCGGGCCGCGAGCCAGCCGGTCTCCCCCGAGTGGAGCGCGGGGAGCGCGTGGGGCCCCAGGACCAGCAGGAGGAGGGCGTCCAGCGCGAGGGCGGCGGAGACGGCGACCGCCGCGAGATGGCTCGCGCGGCCGATCCGCAGCTGCAGGAGTGCCTCCCGCTTGGCGACCTCGAGGTCCTCCGGCGCCACCGTGGCCGCAGCCCAGGGCGAGCGCTCCGGAGCGGGACGAGCAGGCTTTTTGGCCATCCTACGCGCGAAGAGAGGCGTCGGCCGGTTCTATATGGTTTGGGCGGACCGTGGTCGTTCCGCGGCGAGGAGGACCGCCGCCGCCCTCGTCCAGCGGGCCCGCGTACGGCCGACCGCCTCCTCCAGTTCCAGGAGGCGAACCCACGCTCGAGGGTCGGCGGCGACCGCCGCGACCCGCGCGGCGTCCGGACCGAGCGCCGGCGCCACGGCGAGGACGTCGACCAGCTTCCAGCCCGAGGCCGCCCAGCGCCGCTCGAGCTCGGGGACCGACCAGCGACGGAACGCCGCGTCGTCGTGGCGGACCGGCTCCGCGGCGTAGCCCTCCCGCTCGACGCGGGGAACGATCGCTCGAAGGGGGGCCGCGAGCAGTCGGCGCACCGCCCCGGCCGGTAATCGCGAGAGGTAGCGGGAGGTCTCCCCGGGCCCGGGGGCGACCTCGAGCAGGAGGAGGCCTCCCGGTGCAACGAGCTCCTCGGCCCGGTCGAGGAGGCTCGGACCCCGGTGCGTCTCGAAGCCGAGCGCGTTGCCGAGCAGGCCGACCTCCTCGAACCCCTCGGCGCGCAGCGGCGGACGCAGGGCGTCCCCCCGGACCCGTTCGATCGAGGCCTCGGCCCTAGGGTCTCCGGCCAGCTCCCGCCCGACGGCGAGCATGCTCGAGGAGAGGTCGAGCGCGACGCGGCGTGTCCCCGACGCCCCGAGCGACGTTGTGAAGCGGCCGGGG
>JASHSA010000129.1 GCA_030037035.1 Thermoplasmata archaeon | reverse complement strand
ACGAGCTCGGGGGTCGGGCCGGGGGGAGGGAGCGCCGCGTCGTCCGGCGGGAGCTCCGGGTCGGAGGAGAGCGAGCGCACCACCATCCCCGGCCTCAGCGGCGTCAGGCACGCCTTGACGGCCACGCCGTCGACGACGACCTGGCACTGGGCGCACTGGCCGTTGGCGCAGAAGATCCCCTGCGGCGCGCCGTCGCGCCGGTGGCGCCCCAGGACCACGACGCCGTTCCCGAGCAGGGCCGAGGAGAGTGCCTCCGCGCGGCGGCCGACGAGGGGACGGTCGTCGAACGTGAACCCGACGAGCTCCTGCGGCCCGACGACGTCGAGGACCGGGTGGCGCTCCACCCGGTAGGGAGCACCGGCGGACATCTCCGCGTCGTCAGCCGGGCGTCCTCGGATTAACCCCGCATCAACGGCAGTTCACGAAAGCGCTACGCCCGTGAGGGACGTGGGGGAGGCATGCCCTGGACCCCCGAGCGACCGGTCAACGACGTCAACACGATCCGCAGCTACGCGCCCGGGACCGCGGAGCGCGAGGAGCTCCTGGACGCGCTCGCGGCGCTGCGCAAGGGGCCGGTCGAGATCCCGCTCGTGATCGGCGGCCGGGAGCTCCGCACCGCCGACGTCGTCGACGTCCGGGCGCCGGACGACCACGACGTCGTGCTCGCCCGGGCGTCGCTCGCGGGCGAGGGCGAGCTCCGCCGCGCGATCGACGACGTCCTCGCGGCGCGCGTCGCGTGGGCGAAGAAGGACGAGGACGAACGCCTCGCGGTCTTCTGGCGCGCGGCGGCCCTCCTCGCCGGGCCGCGCCGGACGCGCCACATCGCGGCGATCATGCTCAACCACTCGAAGAACCCGTACGAGGCGGAGATCGACCTCGCGGAGCTCGTCGACTTCTGGACGTTCAACGCCTACTACGCGCGGCAGATCTACGCGATGCAGCCGTTCCAGTACCCCGGCGAGACGAACCGCTTCGACTGGCGGCCGCTCGAAGGGTTCGTCCTCGCGATCCCCCCGTTCAACTTCTACTCGATCGCCGGCAACCTCCCGAGCGCCCCGGCGATGCTCGGCAACGTCGCCCTCTGGAAGCCGGCGCGGTCGGTGCTGCTGTCGAACTACCTCATCTACCAGGTCCTCGTGGAGGCGGGGCTCCCGGCCGGGGTCGTCGACTTCGTGCCGTTCCCGAGCAAGGTCGCGAACGTCGCGCTCGAGCACCCGGAGCTCGCCGGCGTCCACTTCACCGGCAGCTACGCGACGCTCGTGCAGATCTGGCGCCGCCTCGGCGAGAACCTCGAGCGGTACCGCAACTTCCCCCGCGTCGTCGGCGAGACCGGCGGCAAGGACTTCGTCGTCATGCACCCGTCCGCGGACGTTCGCGGCACGGTCGTCAGCCTCCTGCGGGGGGCGTTCGAGTACCAGGGCCAGAAGTGCTCGGCGTGCTCGCGGGCCTACGTCCCCGAGAGCCGCTGGCCCGAGGTCGAGCGGATGCTCAAGGAGGAGGTACCGAAGCTGCCGATGGGCCGGGTCGACGACCTCGGCAACCTGCTGGGCGCGATCATCGACGAGCCGGCGTTCGCGAACATCGAGCGCTACCTCGCCTACGCGCGGGAGCATCCGGACGAGTACGCGATCGTCGTCGGCGGCGAGACCGACCGTCGCCGCGGCTGGTTCGTCCGCCCGACGGTCGTCCGCAGCCACGCGCCGCAGGGGAAGCTGATGAGCGAGGAGATCTTCGGCCCGGTGCTGACCGTCTACGTCTACCCGGACGCGCGGTTCGAGGAGACGCTGCGGCTGTGCGACGCGACCTCGCCGTACGCCCTCACCGGGGCGATCTTCGCGCGGGACGTCGGCGCGGTCGCGACGGCGAGCGAGGCGCTCCGCTGGAGCGCGGGGAACTTCTACGTCAACGACAAGCCGACCGGGGCGATCGTCGGACGACAGCCGTTCGGCGGCGCGCGGCGCTCGGGGACGAACGACAAGGCCGGTTCGCTCCTGAACCTCCTGCGCTGGCTCACCCCGCGCAACATCAAGGAGAACGCGATCCTCCCCCAGGAGTGGCGGCGGCCGTTCCTGGCCCCTCGGCCGGGCGGCCCCTGAGCGACCGGCCCCGCCGGTCGGTCGACGGCGGGCCCGGGGGCCCGCCGCCACCGTCTTGAGCCGCACGCCGACTGTTCGTCCGTGATCGGCCCGTTCCCCTGGCAGCCGTTCCCCCCCGACGAGCCGGGGCCGGGAGGCGTCGACCCGATCGCCGCGTCGATCTACCGGGGCGCGGTGGAGGGGGCGGACGCCTACCGGGCGGTCCGGGCGGCGCTCCGCCGGGACGGCGGCGTCCTGCGCGTCGGCAACCGGTTCGTGCCCGAGGGGCGGTACCGCGAGGTCGCGTTCCTCGCGCTCGGCCACGCGGCGAGCTCGATGGCGCTCGCCGCGCTGCACACCTTCGGGGAACGGCTGACCCAGGGGTTCCTCGCCGGGCCCGAGGAGCCTCCGGCGAGCGTACCGTTCCGTTCCGTCACGATCGACGACGGCTGGGGCGGGGCCGCCGCCGCCCCGCAGGTCGTCGACGCCGCGCGCGAGATCCCCGGAGAGCTGCACGAGAACGACCTGCTGCTCGTCCTCCTCTCCCCGGGCGCCGTCCGGGCCGTCCTGCTCCCCCCGGCCGGGAGCTCGTCGACGGAGTTCGCGAGCCTCCTCGAGCGCCTCTACGCCGCCGGGGCGACCGGCGCCGAGGTCGGCGAGGTCGCGCGGGTCTTCGGCGGCGGAGGCGTCGGCGGCCGCCTGCTGCCGGCCGACGTCGCCGCCGACGTCCAGGTCCTGCTGGTCGACCGGGGGGACGGCCCGGTCGCCGTCGGCGGCGGACCGACGTACCCCGTGACGGACGACGAGCGTGCGCGCGCTCAGGCGACCGTCGCCCGCGCCGGCCTCACCGCGGCGTTCCCACCGCCGGAAGCGCGGGCGGGCGCGCTCCCGCTGGCCGGGGCTGTGAGCCGCACGAGCCACCGCCCCGTCGTCGTCGCCGCCCCCGAGGACGCCCTGCGGGGCGCCGCGGACGCGGCCGTCGACAAGGGCTGGTCGGTGCGGATGGGCGTCCTCGGGCTGCGGGGGCGTCCGCAGGCCGCCGCCGGCACGTTCCTCGCGCGCGCGGAGAGCGTCTTCGCGACGGAGCGCCCCGAGGAC
>JASHSA010000128.1 GCA_030037035.1 Thermoplasmata archaeon | reverse complement strand
CCGGGCTCGTTGGCGACACGGATCCCGTTGGTGGCGACCTGGATCTGCTTGAAGCCGAGGTCGCGGGACATGCTGACCGCGTCCAGGAACAGCGGGCTGAGCGTCGGCTCGCCGCCCGAGAACTGGACGGCGACCGTGCCGACCGGCTTCTGCTCCCGGAGCGTCTTGAGCATGAAGTAGATCTGCTCGCGGGTCGGCTCGAAGACGTAGCCGGCGGCGTTCGCGTTCGCGAAGCAGACCGGGCACTTCAGGTTGCAGCGGTTGGTCAGGTCGACGAGCGCGAGACCGGTGTGCGACTTGTGGTGGCTGCACATCCCGCAGGTCGTCGGGCAGCCGCGGAACTTGTCGTAGTAGGGGTTCTCGTAGCCGACCCCGTCGTGGGCGTAGACCTCCATCCGGAGGTAGAAGTCGACGTCGTTGGAGATGATGTCCCAGAAGTAGCCGTGCGCGCGGCACGTCTTCTCCATGATGACACGGCCTTCCTTCTCCCGGACGATCGCGGGGATCACCTTGATGCACTCCGGGCAGACGGACGCGGTCTTGCGGGGGAGGCCACGGGGGGCCTGGAACTCCTTCATCACACGGGCCGGCATGGTTGGTTTCCTCCGTTGGTCACCCTCCCCTGGGGGGTCGGGCTTGCCTTCGCCACCGACCCGGCCCTACATAACCCATGTGTCGTTCGTCCTGCTACAAACTCTGCGTCCCGTGACGGAGAGTCGCACGGTTCCGAGAGCTACAACTGCCGTGAGGCCTCGGCGTTCACGACCCCCGGCGAGCTCCGGCGGCCTGAGAGTTTATGGCCGCGGGAGGCTCGAGGGGGACGGCCATGCCGTCCCGCCGTCGAAGCACGCCCCGCCCCGCGAAGCGCTCGCGCCGGAGACCGTCCCGACGCCCGGGTCGGTCGAAGCGAAGGGACGGCTTCGTCGGCCGGGACCCCTCCCCTGTGCTCGACCGCTACCCTCCGAAGAAGAACACGGGGTTTGCGTCGGTCCCCCCCGTACGGGCGTCCACGGCGATCGGCTCGCCTCCGCTGCCCCCTTCCCCGCCCGCGTCGCCGGGCGCTGCGGTAGGAGCCCACCCGGTACCGACGGAAGGGTTGATCCGGCTCGAACGGCCGTTCGACGTGGACGAGTTCTCCCGCCTGCTCGGGGAGACGTCGATCCGATTGACGGTCCCCCGTGAGGCGCTGCCGGAGGTGCTGCGGCGGGTCACGGAGTTCATGGGCTTCGGGATCTACGTCTACGCGATCTCGGTCCGCCCCGCACCGTCCGAGCTCCTCCGGGGGTTCGTCGTCGAGCTCCAGCGGGTCGAGTACGACCCGGAAGGCAACCGCTGGAAGCCGTTCGAGGAGCGGGGGGCCGTCGGCCCCGAGACCGGCGGCCTCTGAGGCGGCCCGGCTTCGCCCGGACGTCGGGCTAGCGGCGCGGGCCGAGCGCCCGTCGGGCGAGGATCGTCGCGATCAGGATCATCGCCGCGGCCCAGGCGACGAGGCCCGCGAGGTAGACCCACGCCGAGTAGGCGTAGTACGGCGGGGCCGCCGCGAACAGATTGATCCGGATCACCTCGACCGCGAGGGTCACCGGGTTGTACGAGGCGATCGACTGCAGCCAGTGGGGCATCGAGCCCCACGGGTAGAGCGCGGCGCTCGTCAGCAGGACCGGCAGGTTGATCGCGTTCACGACGGCGAAGTAGGTCTGCGGCTGGTCGATGGAGAAGCCGATCGCGAGGAACAGCGAGGCGAACATCACCGAGAGCACGACGATGGCGAGGAGGATCTCGACGGCCCCGACGACCCCGAGCGACGCCGTCACGGTCAGCCCGCTGAGGTGGAGGTGGCCGAGCGCGAGCGAGAGGCCGAGGACGAGAAAGGCGAGCCCGATCGGCTGGATGATCCCGGCGATCAGGCGCGAGCCGAAGATCGAGAGCGCCGACGCCGGGGTCGACGAGATCCGCTTCAGGATCCCGAACAGCTTGTCGAAGATCACGTTCGCGCCGATGAACAGCGTCGCGGTGACCGCGACGAAGCCGGCCATGCCGGCGGTGAAGTAGGAGAAGTACGTCGGCGCCCCGTTCAGCGAGGCGGCGAGCACCCCCGGCGGGATGCTGCCGAGGTTGGCGAGGTTGAACCCCTGGCCGAACAGCAGCAGGTAGAGGATCGGCAGCATCAGCGACGTGACGATCGCCTGAGGGTTGCGGCCGAGCCTCAGGAGCTCGCGCTTGGTGAGCGCCGCCGTCTCCCGGATCATCGGCCCCGCCCGAGCTGACTGCGGACCCGCCCGAGCATCACCGCACGGTCGGTCGCGTTGAACCCCTCGTCCTCACGGAACTCCCGGCCGGTGAACTCGAGGAACACCTCGTCCAGGCTGGGGCGCTTGAGGGAGACCCCCTGCAGCCCCGCCCCGGCGCGTTGGCACGCCGCGACGACCTCCGGGACGAGCGCCTCGCCGTTGGCGCACTTGAGCCGATAGGCGCCGTCCTGCTCGGTCACGGACGTGACTCCCGCCACGGCGGCCAGCACGCCCTTGAGGGCGGCGTTCGGGGCCGTCGGCCGAACCGTCACGATGTCCCCGCCGAGACGGTCCTTGAGCTCCCCCGGGGTCCCCGTCGCGACGATCGTCCCGTGGTCGATGATCGCGATGCGGTCGCACATCCCGTCGGCCTCTTC
>JASHSA010000015.1 GCA_030037035.1 Thermoplasmata archaeon | reverse complement strand
GGAGGTTCGTGCCGCATGCCTTGTGGGCGGCGGTACTCGCTCCCGAACGGGGAGAGGCGACCCCCAGCCGTGCCGAGGATCGACGCAGAGGGAGTCGACGCCCCTCACGCCTCGACGTCAACGCTCCGCCGAAGGATCGGAGCGTCGGCGCGCGAAGGCTAAGGTCCCCCGTCGGTCGGGGGCTGCCCCGGGATGCTTGGCGCCTGGGGAGGCTTAGTGCTTGCCTTTTATACCAGCGCTCACTTATCGAAGCGGGTTCGAGGCCACGAAACAGGAGCCCAGTGCGACCTCGTCCCGGTAGGAACCACGATGTCGAAGATCCTCGGAATCGACCTAGGGACCAGCAACTCGGCCGCCGCGGTGCTCGAAGGAGGGCGGCCGCAGATCGTTCCGAGCGCCGAAGGGACGACCGTCGGGGGCGGCAAGGCGTTCCCGTCGTACGTCGCGTTCACGAAGGACGGTCAGCTGATCGTCGGCGAGCCGGCGCGCCGGCAGGCGATCTCGAACCCCGAGGGGACGGTCACCGCCTTCAAGCGGAAGATGGGGACCGACTACAAGTACGCCCTCTACGGGAAGTCGTACACCCCGCAGCAGCTGAGCGCGTTCCTGCTCCAGAAGATCAAGCGTGACGCCGAGTCGTTCCTCGGCGAGAAGGTCGAGAAGGCCGTCATCACCGTCCCGGCGTACTTCAACGACAACCAGCGGCAGGCGACCAAGGACGCCGGCGCGATCGCCGGCCTCGAGGTCGTGCGGATCATCAACGAGCCGACCGCCGCGTCGCTCGCCTACGGCCTCGACAAGGCCGGCAAGAACCAGAAGATCCTCGTCTTCGACCTCGGCGGAGGCACGCTCGATGTCACGCTGATGGAGTTCGGGGACGGCGTCTTCGAGGTCCTCGCGACGAGCGGCGACACCCAGCTCGGCGGGACCGACATGGACAACGCGATCACCGAGTGGATCGTCGCGGAGTTCCAGAAGGACTCCGGCGTCAACATCCGCTCCGACAAGATGGCGATGCAGCGGGTCCGGGACGCCGCGGAGAAGGCGAAGATCGAGCTGTCGTCGACGCTCGACACGCAGGTGAACCTGCCGTTCCTGACCGCCACCTCGGACGGGCCGAAGCATCTCGCCCTCCAGGTCAGTCGCGCCAAGCTCGAGGAGCTCGTACGCCCGATCATCGAGCGCTGCCGCGCGCCGGTCGAGCAGGCGATCCGCGACGCGAAGCTCACGAAGGAGGAGATCGCCAGGGTCGTCCTGGTCGGTGGGCCGACGCGGATGCCGATCGTCCAGAAGTTCCTCGAGCAGGCGATCGGCCGTCCGATCGAGCGTGGGGTCGACCCGATGGAGTGCGTCGCCATGGGCGCGGCGGTCCAGGGGGGCGTCCTCGCCGGGGAGGTCAAGGACGTCCTGCTGCTCGACGTGACGCCGCTCTCCCTCGGCGTCGAGACGCTCGGCGGCGTGCTCACGCACCTGATCGAGCGGAACACGACGATCCCGTCGCGCAAGAGCCAGACGTTCACCACGCCGTCCGACAACCAGTCGACCGTCGAGATCAAGGTCTACCAGGGCGAGCGGCCGATCGCCGCCGACAACGTCCCCCTCGGCAGCTTCCTGCTCACGGGCATCCCGCCGGCCCCCCGGGGCATCCCCCAGATCGAGGTGAGCTTCGACATCGACGCGAACGGGATCCTCAACGTCTCGGCGAAGGACCTCGCGAGCGGGCGCAAGCAGGGGATCACGATCACCGCCTCCAACAAGCTCTCGAAGGACGACGTCGCGAAGATGGTCCGCCAGGCCGAGGAGTTCGCCTCCAAGGACCGGGAGCGGGCCGAGCTGATCGAGGCGAAGAACACCGCGGAGTCGCTCGCCTACGAGGCCGAACGCCTCCTCTCCGACTCCAAGGAGAAGCTCGACGCCTCCGAGGCCGAGCAGATCCGCGAGCGGGCGAAGGCGCTGCGCGCCACCGTCCAGGAGAACGACGTGACGGTCGCGAAGCTCCGGGAGAAGACCGACGAGCTGACGAAGGCGCTGCACGCGGTCGCCGAGAAGCTGTACCGGCCGCCGAGCGGACCGTCCGATTCCGGGGCCCCTCCGAGCGACGCGGAGCCCGGGACCCCGCCACCGGCCGGCCCTGGGCCCTCCGGCGGCCCCGTGGACGCCGACTTCAAGGTCGTCCACGACGACGGCGAGAAGGGCGCGTCCTAGGCGCCGTCGCGCGCGCCCGGAGCGTGCCCCCGTCCCCGGGGGCGCGGCCAGCGCCGTCCCTTCGGCGGCCCGACGTACTCGACGTCGGGACGGATCAGCTTGTTGTCGGCCGCCTGTTCGAGCGCGTGCGCGGTCCAGCCGGCGGTCCGCGCGAGCGCGAACGTCGGGGTGAACAGCTCGGGCGGCAAGCCGATCGCCTCGAGGACGACGGCGCTGTAGAACTCGACGTTCGAGAAGATCCTCGCCCCCGGGTGCGCCGCGCGCAGCGCGGCGAGCCCGACGCGCTCGACCGTCTCGGCGAGCGCCAGCCGCTCGGGCTTCGCGACGCGGCGGGCGACCTCGTGGAGGAGCAGCCCGCGAGGGTCCTCCGACTTGTAGGCGCGGTGGCCGAAGCCGTAGAGGAGCTCGCCGCGGGCGAGCCGCTCGCGGACCCACCGCTCGGCCGCGTCGGGCGTCGCGATCGCGTTGAGCATCTCCACGACCCGGCTCGGAGCCCCTCCGTGCAGCGGGCCCTTGAGCGCGGCGAGCGCGGCGGTCGCCGCGCTCGCGAGGTCCGAGTGGGTCGACGTCACGATCCGCAGCACGAACGTCGAGGCGTTCATCCCGTGGTCGGCGAGCAGGTCGAAGTACGCCTCGAGCGCGGCGACGTCCCGCTCGCGCGGCTCGCGTCCTCGGAGCATCCACAGGTAGTTGGCGACGTGGCCGAGCTCGGGCCGCGGCTCGACCGGCGGGAGCCCGAGGCCGCGATGGAGGTGGCGGGCGAGGAGGAGCGGGCTCTGGGCGATCAGCCGGTAGCCGTCCTCGAGCCCGGGCGGGTAGCCGAACGAGCCGTCGCCCAGCGCCGAGAGGATCGTGCGCAGCGCCTCGAGCGGGGGGAGCCTCGCGGGCAGCGCGTCGACCGTCTGGAGCACGCCGGGAGCCGGCGTCCTCGCGGCGGCGAGCGCGCTCGTGACGATCGGCGACGGGTCGGAACCGGGCGGTTCGCCGAACAGCAGCAGGTGGACGATCGACTCGTACGGGACCCCGGGGACGAGCTCGCGGACGTCGAACCCCCGGTAGACAAGGTCGCTCGTCTCCCCGCCGACCCAGCTGACCGCCGACCGCCCGGCGACGATCCCCTCGAGGCCCGCCGACGGGGAGGCGCGGGACGTCGCGGCCTCCGAGGAACGGCGGCTCGGCCGGGGCATCGGCCCGCCCGACGGGCCGGCGGGGATAGCGTCAGCGCACCTCCCGGCCGGGGGTCGCCCGTGGGCGGGCGGACCGGGCCGGCTCGGCGGGCGGGAACTCCTTTAATGGCGACGCCGGTCGGCGCCGCGATGGTGGAGTCCCCGCTCTCGGTCGTCGAGCGGCTCGTCGACCAGCGCGTCACGCTCCGGCTGAAGGACGGCCGGGAGCTCGAGGGGCGGCTCCTCGGGCTGGACGAACACCTGAACCTCGTCCTGGACGACGCGAACGAGACGACCGCCGAGGCGAGCCGTCACCTCGGTCGGCTGCTCGTCCGAGGCTCGAACATCCTCGCCCTCACCTCCCCGTCCGGCGGGCACCCGAAGAGCCGGTGACCGCCGCCGAGCGACCCGCCGTTCGAGAGCTTGGGCGCCCGCGCACCCGCGGCGAGCTGCTCGCCGCGCTGCAGCTCCTCGCCCACGCCGGCGCCGACCACACCCCGGTCGTCCTGACGTCACGGGAGCTCGGCGAACGGCTGGGCGTCAGCCAGCAGGCCGCCGACCGCTACCTCCTCGAGCTCGAGCGACGCGGCCTCCTCGCGCGCTCGCTCGCGAACCGCCGCCAACGCCTCTCGCTCACGCCGGAGGCGCTCGAGGTGCTGCGGGGCGAGTACCGCAGCTACCGGCGGATCTTCGAGGGGCCGGCACGGGCGTCGATCGCCGGGGAGGTCGCGAGCGGGCTCGGGGAGGGACGCTACTACCTCAGCCAGCCGGGATACGTCGTGCAGTTCGCCGAGCGGCTCGGCTACGAGCCGTACCCCGGCACCCTGAACGTGCGGATCCGTCCGAGCGAGGGGCGCCGTCTGGTCGCCCTGCGGGACTGGAACGGGCTGCGGATCGACGGCTTCGAGGCCGGGGGCCGGACGTTCGGAGGGGCGACGTGCTACCCCGCGAAGCTAAACGGGCACGCCTGCCACCTGATCCGGCCGGACCGCTCCCACTACCAGGACGTCATCGAGTTCGTCGCGAAGGACCGGCTCCGGACGCGCCTGAGGCTCAAGGACGGCGACGCCGTAGCCGCCGAGATCGAGGAGCGATGAGCCCGGAGTCCCTCGCCCGCGCCGTCGCGCGCGAGCGCCGGCCCGAGGCGGCCTCCCCGGGCGACGCCTCCCGGTACGTCAACGCGTGGGTCGAGGACGAGGCGCTCGGTGACGAGCGGGTCCGGGCGTTCGTCCTGATCCTGCGGACGCGAGGGTGCTACTGGGCCGACGCGAAGGGCTGCTCGATGTGCGGCTACGCGCGCGACACCCTCGGCCGCTCGGCGACCCCCGCCGAGCTCGCCCGCCAGCTCGAGCACGCCCTCCGCCGCTACCGGGACGAACCGTACGTCAAGATCTACACGTCCGGGAGCTTCCTGGACGACCGCGAGGTCGACCCGCCGAGCCGGGAGGCGATCGTCCGCGCGTTCTCCGGGCGGGCGCGACGCCTGCTCCTGGAGACGCTCCCCGAGTTCGCCACCGGGGAGGCGCTGTCGCCGCTGCGCGAGGCGTTCGGGGGGGAGCTCGAGGTCGCCCTCGGCCTCGAGACGACCGACCCGGTCGTCCTGGGACGCTACGTGCACAAGAACGCTCCCCCGTCGGCGTACTTCGACGCCGCCGAGCGCCTCCGCCGGCTCGGCCTGCGCGCGAAGGCCTACCTGCTCCTCAAGCCCCCGTACCTCACGGAGGGGGAGGCAATCGCCGACGTCGAGCGTTCCGTGAGGGAGGCGGCGCCGAAGTTCGACGCGCTCTCGGTGAACCCGGTGCACATCCAGGGCGGGACGGTCGTCGAATGGATGTTCCGCCGGGGCCGGTACCGCCCCCCGTGGCTCTGGTCGGTCGTCGAGGTCCTGCGCCGCGGCGCGGTCACGCGCGGCTCGAGCCGCCTCGTCTCGTTCCCGACCGCGGGCGGTCTCCCGCGCGGCCCGCACAACTGCGGCGCGTGCGACACGACGGTCCTCGCGGCGATCGAGGAGGCGTCGCTCGCGCAGCGGTTCGACCGGCTCGACGCGCTCGACTGCGCGTGCCGCGCGAGCTGGCGCGCCTCCTGCCGGCTCGAGGCGGCGGGGGTCGAGGCATGAGGCCGGAGGCGCCCCTGCCGCCCCACGCCGCCGAGACGATCGGGACGTTCCTCCGCGCCCACGCGCTCGGCGAGGGGCTCGACGGGGTCGTCGTCGGCCTCTCGGGGGGGATCGACAGCGCGCTGGTCGCGCGCCTCGCGCGGGACGCCCTGGGGGCCGAGCACGTCCTCGGCGTCCTCCTGCCGGACGCCCACGTCCCGGCCGAGCTCGTCGCGGAGACCGAAGGCTACGCCCGCGGGCTCGGGATCGAGCAGAGGACCGTGCGGATCGACGCGATCGAGGCGGCGTTCCGCGCCGCGATCCCGGAGGTCGACGACCGCGTCACCGTCGGCAACTCCGCGGCCCGGATCCGCATGACGCTGCTCTACGCGCTGGCGCGCGAACGTCACCGGCTCGTCGCCGGGACCGGCAACAAGTCCGAGCTGCTCCTCGGCTACTTCACCAAGTACGGCGACGGCGGGGTCGACCTCCTGCCGATCGGCGACCTCTACAAGAGCGACGTCTACGCGCTCGCCGAGGAGCTCGGCCTGCCGCGCTCGACCCTCGCGCGGGCGCCGTCGGCCGGCTTCTGGCCCGGCCAGACCGACGAGGGCGAGCTCGGCGCGCCGTACGCGAGCGTCGACCGCGTCCTGCGGCGCGTCGAGCGGCTCGAGCGGGAGGAGGAGATCGTCCGCTCGAGCGGCGTCGCGCCGGCGACGGTGGCGGCGGTCGTCGCCCGCGTGCGCCAGCACCGGCACAAGCGCCGGCTCCCCCCCGTCGCGAAGCTCGGCCTGCGCACGGTCGGGCTCGATTGGCGCGACTGACCGCTCCGGCGAGGTGTTAAGCCCAAGCAGCGCTCGCGACGGCCATCGTCTCCGGGAACCCCGCATGGACCGCGCCACCTACCAGCGTCTCTACGACACCCTCGCCACGTACGAGGACGTCCACCGGGTCGCCCACGTCGAGCATCGCGACGAGGAGCTGTTGCTCGTCATCCACACCCACCGCGTGACGCGCGACGCGACGCGCCGCTTCTACGTCGTCAAGCGCCAGGTCCCGAAGCTCGTCGGGCAGTACAAGCACGGCCGCACGATGCTCGACATCGCACGCGAGTGGCGGTTCCCCCCGGTCCTGATGGGCCAGCTGATGCTCGGCGAGCTCGGCGTCCCGCGCAAGAAGGTCTGGCAGACGTTCCTCCATCCCGAGACGGCCCCGGACCCCCGGCTCCGCGAGGAGGTCGACCGGCTCCTCGAGCACGACATGATCTACTCGCCGCAGGGGCTCGAGCTCCAGCGCGAGCGGGGGCGCAAGGGCGAGGAGCGGATGCATCGCTGGCTCGACCGGCACGGGATCGGCTTCCGCACCGAGAAGGACCTCCGCGGGAAGTACCAGAAGACGCCGGACGCGCTGCTCGACGAGCCGATCGTCTTCTACGGCCAGAAGCTGACGTGGATCGAGTCGAAGGCGAACTTCGGCGACGACGTCGAGCTGCGCAAGAACCTGCGCCGCCAGCTCGCCCCCTACACCGAGATCTTCGGCGAGGGGGCGGTCGTCTACTGGTACGGGTTCGTGGACGGCGCCGAGTCGCCCCCCGGCATCCTGCTGTGGGACGCCGAGACGTTCGAGGCGATCACGCCGGTCCTCAAAGAGCCCCCGGCGCGAGCTCACGCTGCGCACCCGAAAGGAGATCACGCTCGACCACCGCCCCCGGGCTCGCCTCCCGAAGACCCAGGATCAAGGCACGGCGGCTCTTCCGGCGCGCCGCCTCCCTGAGCTGGCGGGAGAGGGAGCGCCCGAGCAGGTCGGCGTCCGCCGAGAGCCCGGAGCGGCGGAGCCGCTCGACGAGCGCGAGCGCCTCCGGGACGAGCTCCGCGCGCGCGACGACGACGTAGGTGTCGAGCGCCGGCTCGCCGTCCGGCCAGCGGCCCGCGCCGCGCAGGAGGAGCTCGAGCGTCTGGTCGCCGATCGCGAGGCCGGCCGCCGGCGTCGGCGCCCCGCCGAACAGCTCGATCAGGTGGTCGTAGCGCCCCCCGCCGAACACCGCGCGGCCGTCCCCGCTGCGGGCGAACGCCTCGAAGACGGTCGACGTGTAGTAGGCGAGGCCCCGGACGACCGTCGGGTCGTAGACGACGCGGTCGCCGAGGCCGACCTTCTCGAGCAGCGCGAACAGGCGGTTCAGGCGGGCGACCCCGGCGGTCGCCGGCCCGTCGAACCCGCGCGACGCGAGGCCCGAGAGGTACCGCTCCGCCTCGGGGAGGGGGACCCCCGGACCGGCGCCGCGGAGCAGTTCGGCGAGCTCGCCGGTCCGCTCCGAAGCGACCCCGGCCGCCTCCAGCTCGCCGGCGAACTCCGCCGGGGTCGACTTGCGGAACCGGTCCACCGCGCGGAAGAACCTCGCCCCGTCGCCCGCGCCGTAGAGCCGCCCGAGCCCCTCCGCGATCGCGCGGTCGTTGAGACGGAAGGCGTAGAGGCCCTGGCCGCCGACCTCGTCCATCAGGAGCGCGGCGGTCGTCAGCAGGTCGACCTCGGCCTCCGGGCCGGCGGCGCCGACGATGTCGAGGTTGAACTGGAGGAACTCCCGCGTGCGCCCGGCCTGCGGCTCCTCGTAGCGCCAGCTCTTGCCGACCGTGAACCACTTCACGGGGAGCGGCTCGGACTTGCCGCGCTCGACGAAGACGCGGGCGAGCGACGGCGTCTGCTCCGGCACGAGCGCGACCGGCCGGTCCCCCTTGTCGGTGAAGCTCCACGTCTCGGCGGCGATCCCCTCGCCGCTCTTGCGTTGGTACAGCTCGAAGCTCTCCACGCTCGGCAGCTCGAGCTCGGCGAAGCCGGCCCGCCGCGCCGCCGCCCGCATCCGTCGGCGCAGCTCGGAGCGGGCCCCGGCGTCCGGCGGCGGGTAGTCGCGGAAGCCGCGCAGCGGACCGGGGCTCATCGGGGGGACGAGCGGGGGTCGGCTCTTTAACGCCTAGGTGGACGGCGCGGGCCGGGCCGTCCCCGCCTCCGGGGTCACGGGCGCCCCGGGCTCCGCCGCCTCGGCCGGTCCGACGAACGCCCGCAGGTGGCGGTACGCCGAGATCGTCCCGACGAAGTTCCTCCGCCGCAGTTCCGTCGAGACGATCCGCAGCTCGGCGAGCGCCGGGCCGAGCTCGGTGCCGGAGTCGTGCATCTCGAGCAGACGGTTCCTCAGGCGCTTGAGCTCGTCGAAGAACCTCGGCTCCCCGGTCGCCCAGAGCGCGAGCGCCCCCCGGGCGAGCAGGCGCTCGGCGAGGTCGCGGTGGCCCTCCGCGAGCGCGCGGCGACCCTCGCGCACCGGCCCGAGCGCCGGCTCCGGATCCCCTCCCAGCTCGCGGACGGTCTCGGCGAGCATGTCGCAGCTCGCGATGAGGATCTTGCCGGTCGCCCAGACGTCCTCGAGCCGGGCGAGCTCGTCCTGGACGTGGGCGAGGCGCCGGTCGGCGCCCGCGAGGTCCCCGGCGTCGATCGCGCGGCGGACCGCGTTCAGCTCTACGTCGGCGCTCGGGGTCGGCACGAGCTGGCCGATCTCGCGGCGCCGGGAGAGCTGCTCGTCGAACGCGACCGCGAGGGCGCTCGCGACCTGGACGAACAGCTCGCGCACCGCGGCGTCCAGGGCGCGCTGGTCGCTCGCGTCCTCGGCCGCTCGGACCCGCACCGAAAGACCGGCGAGGTCGAGGCCGAGACGGCGGCCGAGGCGCAGGTAGTCGTTCGCCCGCTGCGTCAGCGCCTCGCCAGTCCCCGGCGGGGGCAGCGAGGGAAGAGCGCTGAGCCGGTCGAGCGGCTCGGGATGGAGCTGCGGTTCGCTCTGCGGAAGGTCGAGGACCGCCGGGCCCTTCGAGACCGGGGAGGGGCGGAGCAGCGGAGGCGGCGGGGGCTCCGGCGTCCCCGCGAGGTCGATCGAACGGATCAGCTCGGCGACGGTCGCGAGGTACGCCGGGTCGGTGTCCGGGGTCCGTCCGGCCGCCTCCCGCACCGCTTCGAAGAGCGACGTGGAGAGGTGGCAGCCCGGGCATTCGACGCCCCCCGGCGGCACCTCCGTGCCGCACGCCGGACAGCTCGGCATGGCAGGAGGCTAGCTCCGGCTCGGCCGGGCGGGGCCGACGCGGGCGGCCCGATCGCCCGGCCGCCACGTCGGCCCGCCGCGGGGCGCCGCTCCCCGAAGGACGCCCTCCCCGCTCGGCGGAAGGCTCGAGCCCCGGCCGGCGCGCCTGCCTCCGCGCAGGGAATCTTCGAGAAGAGGGCGGGTCGGGGACGGCGGCCCGTCGGGGAACCGCGCGTCGTTCTTCACCGCGGAGCCGACCACGCGGGCCTCCGCATAGAGCCACCGAAGATTACCGTAAAAGCTCTTGTCCGGCGGCGACGCCTAGACGGCGAGCGGGGCCAGGTGCCGCCGTGCGGACGGGGTCGGATGGTACGACCCCAGCGCCGGCGCGTGCGCGACGACGACGCGCCGACCGGCCTCGAGAGGGAACCGGCCGCGGCACCGCGGACACCTCCATCCCCGACCGGCCCCGAGGGAACGGGTCGTGCCCCCGCACTTCCCGCACGTCGGGGCGCGCCAGCGGCGCCGGTCGGCGACGGCGAGGACGCGGATCCCCTCGAGGTGGAGCACCCCCGCTCGGCCCCGGCTTCCCCAGACCTCGAGCCGGTCCTCCGGGACGAGCGCCCGCGCGACCGCGGGGAGGGTCTTCGTCGGCTCGAAGGCGACGCACGTCAGTCGGTCCCCGGCGTCGTCCCTCAGGGGAAAGCTGACGTGCCCTCCGGGGCGCCGCTCCGCGGGACCGTCGACCGAGCCCCGGACGACGGCGCTCCGGTGCGCGGCCAGCCCGGCGACGGTCCGTCGGACGAGGTGGTCGCCGGTCCCCTGGTTGGTCCGGAACAGCATCCAGCGCTCGATCGGCTCGGAGCGGATCCGCGCCAGCGCGCGGAGCGCTCCGCCGGGGTCGGTCGCCCTCAGCCCGAAGAGGATCGGGCAGCGTGTGTGCGGGGCGACGAGCAGCCGGCGGGTCCGGGGATCGTGGCAGAGAACGAGCGACGGCTCCGCCCGCTCGGCGTCGAGCACGCTCTCGGGGTCGACGAGCCGGGGCGTGCCGACCCGCGAGCGCTGGCGGTAGGCGAGCAGCTCCCACGTCCGTCGACGACCGGGCCAGGCGACCGCCGCCGCCGCCCCGACAAGGCCGCGCCGGCCCGAGCGGAGCCGATACGTCGCGCCCCGGCGTCGCAGCTCGCGGAGGACGCGCGTCACCGGGACGACCTCCCGCACGGCTTGCCAGTACGTCGACGGGGCGAGCGGCCGCCGGCAGAGGACGAGCGCCGGGTCGGTCCCCGGCGCGGACGGCGACGCCGAGCGGACGACGTCCCAGGCGACGTGGAGGAGACGGTCGACCTCCGCGTCGGAGAGCTCACGGCCCCGGCGGAACGACCGTACCGGACGGCCGTCGATCTCTCCGACGGTCGTCGGCGAGCCTTCTCCGTGGCCGAGCCGTACCGACAGCGCGGCGTTCCCCCGGGTCTTCCACGGGACGTTCGGGTTCAGGCGCACGAGCCGGGGCTCGCCGAGGACGTCGAACCCGAGCGCTCCGGCGGCGCGGACGATCTCGGTGAGGACCCAGGTCGTGCAGCCGCCCTGCGGGCTGTCGGTGTCGTCGACCCCGAGGCGCACGACCGTCTCCGCGGGGAGGGCGCCGCCCCGAGGGAAGGCCTAGGCGAGCGCCGCGAGGAGCTTCTCGTACTGCGCGCGGTTGGAGTCGAGGTCGACCGCCGACCGGACCGGTCCGGGCCGCTCCCCGAGGAGCTTCGCCTCCAGCCCCTCCCGCTCGCCGTTCGCGGGGCGGTGGAGGACGCCGACCGGAAGGCGCCCCTGCTCGATCTGGTCGTAGCAGATCTTGAACATCGCGCGCCGGTCCGTCGGGTCGTAGCCGGGGAGCGTGCTGACGTCGACGACCTTCTCGCGCCAGAGCTTGTACGTGTCGTTGTACGTCACGCACGGCGAGAGGTCCTCGACGAACGCGAAGCCGCGGCCCTCGCGGTTGAACCGGAGCGCCTCCTCGAGGATCGCCGTCATCGACTTCGGGTCCCCGGAGAACGTCCGGGCGAGGAAGTTCGGCGCCGGGACCGAGAGCGCCGTCAGCATCGCATGGAACGGCGGCTCGACGTTCCCCTCGAAGCCGATCTGGCTCGTCGGGGACGGCTGGCCCTTCGTCAGGCCGTACGTCTCGTTGTTCATCACGAGGTAGAGGATCGACGCGTTCTTCTTGAACGCGTGCAGGAAGTGGCCCATCCCGATCGCGTAGCCGTCCCCGTCGCCCCCGGCCGCGACGACCGTGAGGCCGGGGTTCGCGAGCTTCACTCCGACCGCCTGCGCGAGCAGGCGGCCGTGCAGCGCGTGGATCCCGTTGATCTCGAGGAAGTTGTGGATCGAGCCCGAGCAGCCGATCCCGCCGACCAGGACGAGCTCGTGCGTCGGGATCTTGAGGTTCGCGGCCGCCTTCTTGACGGCGGCGAGGACTCCGAAGTCGCCGCACCCCGGGCACCAGATCGGCTGGACCGGCTTCGCCGAGCGCGGCGGCATCGCTAGGCCGCCTCCTTGACCTCGGCGACGAGCTCCGGGGCCCGGAACGACGAGCCGTCGTACTTCAGGATCGCGCGGAGCTTCGGGTGGTGCCAGGGGAGGGTCTCGCGGACGAGCCTCGCGAACTGGCCGGTGTAGTTGTGCTCGACGACGTAGGCGACGTCGACCGACGCGAGGAACGGGTCGAGCTCGTGGGCCGGCACCGGGTAGAGCGTGCGGGCCTGGTAGTAGCGGGTCGAGAGCCCGCGCGCCTCGAGGAGCCGCTGCGCCTCGAGGATCGGGCCGGACGTGCTCCCGTAGCCGACGAAGCCGACCTTCGCGCCGGCGGGGCCGAAGAGGCGGCCGGCGGGGAGCTCGTCGCGCGCGTGCCGCATCTTCTCCATCCGCTTGCGCATCATCTTCCGGCGGTTGACCGGGTCGACCGAGACGTGCCCCCACTCGTCGTGCTCGTTCCCGGTGACCTCCGACCAGACGCCCGGGGTCCCGGGGATCGCCCAGGGGCTGACGCCGTCCTCGGTCAGCCCGTAGACCTTGTAGTCGGCGACCGACGCGAGCTTCTCCGCGGTGAGGCGGGGACCGCGGTCGACGCGAACGTGCTCGAGGTCGAAGCGCCGGCACGTCGCCGTGTTCTGGCAGAGCGCCTGGTCGAGGAGGAGGATCACCGGTAGACGCCAGCGCTCCGCGAGGTTCAGCGCCTCGACCGTCATCCCGAACGCGTCGACCGGGTCGGACGGGGCGACGATGAACCGGGGGAACTCGCCGTGGCCGAGGTTGGCGAGGTGCGAGAGGTCCGACTGCTCGTGGCGGGTCGGCTCGCCGGTCGACGGGCCGACGCGCTGGCAGTCGGCGACCAGGATCGGGATCTCCGCGGCCCCCGCGTGGCCGATCCCCTCGGTCATCAGCGACAGGCCCGGCCCGCTCGTGCTCGTCATCGCGCGCGCGCCGGCGTACGACGCGCCGATCACCATGTTGATCGCGGCGAGCTCGTCCTCCGCCTGGCGGACGACGCCGCCGAGAGGAGGCAGGTACCGCTGGAGGTACTCCATGACCTCCGTCGCCGGGGTGATCGGGTACCCGGCGAAGAACCGCCCTCCGCCGACGGTGAACCCGAGCGCCACCGCCTGGTTGCCGGTCGTGAGGATCAGGTCGTGGGCGTCGCCGTCGACGACGTTGAAGCGGCCGGCGACGCCCTCCGCCTCGATCGCCGCCTTGCGGCCGATCTCGAGCGCCTTGAGGTTCTTCTCGAGCGCCTCGCCGCCGCGCCGGCGGAACCGCTCCTCGATCACCTCGCGGGTCTGGGCCGCGTCGAAGCCGAAGATCACGGAGAGGGCGCCGTAGGCGGCGGT
>JASHSA010000127.1 GCA_030037035.1 Thermoplasmata archaeon | reverse complement strand
CTCCCGCAGTTGACGCACGCGCCGGGAGGGGCGAGAGGATGCGCACGGTACGCCGGGGGCTCGAGAGCCGGGGCTTGGGCGTCGGCGGCGCGAGCGGGGCCGGCGGAGCCGGGCCCGCGGCGGGGCACGGGGGCCGTGCCGGGGACGGGGCCATGCGTGCCGGACCGCGAGGGGGTTCTTGTGGCTGTCGATGCACGGCGGGCGCCGCTTCCGGTCGAGGAACGAGCTCATCTACCGCTTCGGGGCGATGGCTCCGCGTGGACGGCTACCGCGAGCTCCCGCGGGGCTACCGGCGCCCTGCGCCCCCCCGCGCCGAGCGGCTCGAGGCCCCCCGGAGCGAGCGCTCGCACGCGGCGATCCCGGTCGCGGTCGTCCTCGTCGGGGCCGGCCTCTACTTCGCGAAGGATTCGCTGCTCGTGCCCGCGCTGCTCGGCGTCGTGCTGCTGCTCTCGGGGCTCTCGTTCCTGTCGACCCGCCTCAACCCGCTCAGCCCGCACTTCTACCTCACCCGCAAGCCGTCCTGGGCGGCGATCGGGGTGATCTTCCTCGGCGCGACGGCGCTGCTCGGGGAGGCGTGGGTGCTCTGGTCGAGCGGCGGCGCTTCGCGTCTGCTGCCGCACCTCTGAGCGCGAGCCTAGGTCGCGATCATCCGCTCGAGGACCCGGCGGGCCCGCGCGGCGGTCTCGGGGAGGACGTCGACGACGAACCGACGCTCGGCGAGCGAGTCGCGCACGTCCGTGAGGTCGATCTCCTTCATGTACGGGCAGACCGCCCCGGCGTCCAGCGGGGTGAACGCCGTGCTCGGGTTCAGCCGGCGCATCCGATGGAGGATGCCGACCTCGGTCGCGACGATCACCTCGGGCTCCTTCGTCTCCTCCGCGAACCTCACCATCCCGTCGGTCGAGAGGACCCGGTCGACCTCCGGCAGGACCTGGCTCGCGCAGCCGCACTCCGGGTGGGCGACCAGCGGCGCCCCCGGGTGCTCGGCCCGGGCGCGCGCGACCCCCTCGGGCCGGAGCTTCGCGTGGACCGGGCAGTCGCCGACCCACAGGTGCATCCGCCGGCCGGTGCGGCGGCGGACGTAGTCGCCGAGGAACATGTCGGGCAGGAAGAGGATCTCCTGCTCGGCCGGCACCTGCTCGACGACCTTGACGGCGTTCGAGCTCGTGCAGCAGTAGTCGGACTCCGCCTTCACGTCGGCGGAGGTGTTGATGTAGGCGACGACCGCGGCGCCGGGATGCTCGGCCCTCCAGGCCCGGACCTGGTCGGCCGTGACGGCGTCGGCGAGGCCGCAGCCGGCGCGGAGGTCGGGGAGGAGCACCGTCCGCTCCGGGTTGAGGATCTTCGCCGTCTCCGCCATGAACCGGACCCCCGCGAAGACGATCACCGAGCGGTCCGCCTCCCGGGCGCGGCGGGCGAGGTAGAGCGAGTCGCCAACGTAGTCGGCGACGTCCTGGACCTCCGGCCGCTGGTAGTTGTGGGCGAGCAGGACGGCGTCCCGCTCGTCCTTGAGGGCCCGGACCTCCTCCTCGAGCGACATCGGCGGTGCCCCGACTAGGCCCGGCGGCGTCTTAAGGCGGAAGTGAACGGCGCAGCCGCAGGTGGAACGGGAGCGCGGGCGCCGAGTGCGTCAGCTCCCCGAGGCTCGCCCGGTCCGCCCCGACCGCGCGGTAGCGCCGGAGGTTCGCCGCGGTCAGGCCGCCGGAGAGCTCGACCGTCAGGCGCTCCCGGACGCCGGCCCGCACGAGCGCGCGCACGATCGCGCGCGCGCGGGCGGGGGGAGCGTTGTCGATCAGGAGGACGCCCGCCCCCGCGCGGGCGGCCCGCAGCGCCTCGCCGGCGGAGCGGACCTCGACCTCGACCGGCTCGCCCCGGCGCGCCTCGCGGAGCGCTCGGGCGACCGCCGTCTCGAGCCCGACGAGGCGCAGGTGGTTGTTCTTGACGAGGAGCCCGGTCGCGAGGTCGCGTCGGTGCGGCCGCCCTCCGCCGGCCACGACCGCGGCCTTCTCGAGCGCGCGCAGGCCGGGAAGGGTCTTGCGGGTCGCGAAGACCTCGAGGGGGCGCCGGCCCGAGCCCGCCGCGCGGACCGCCCGTGCGGTCCGGCTCGCGACCCCGCTCGCGTGCATCAGGAGGTTCACCGCGGTGCGCTCGACCGCGAGGATCCGCCGGGCGTCGCCGCGCACGGTCAGCACGACCGTGCCGGGACGGACCGGGCGCCCGTCCCGGGCGGCGCGGAGGACCTCGAGGCCGACGCGCTCCGCCGCGAGCCGGGCGGCGTCGACCCCCGCGAGGACCCCGCACGCCTGGGCGACCACCTCGCCGACCGCCGGCACGGGCCCCGGTAGCACGGCGCGGGTCGTGCGGTCGTCGTCGACGCGGTCCTCGGCGAGCGCGCGGGCGACCAGCTCGTCGAGCCCGTCGCGCCTAGCCGCCCTTCGGGCGCTCGCCACCGCTCGCCTCCTGGGCCCGGGCGAGCTCGCCGCGCAGGCGGGCGAACTCCCCGGCGACGTCCGGGCGCAACGCGGCGAGGTTCCGCCGCTCGAGCTCCTCGACGCGGCGGCGCGCGCTCGCGAGGTCCCCCCGCGCGAACGAGAGCTGGGCGAGGCGCAGGACGACGTCGACCTCGTCCGCCGGGGCGTCGAGCTCCCGGACGATGCGGTAGGCGTCGAGCAGGTCGGCCTCCGCGCGGTCGAACTCGCGACGGTCGAGGGCGATCTTGCCGGCGATGATCAGCGCCTGGACGAGGCCGAAGCGGTCGCCGATCCGCTCGAGGGTCTCCTTCGCCCGCGCGTTCGCGGTCGTCGCCTCGTCCAGCCGGCCGGCCTCGCGCAGCACGTCGGCGGCGTTGAACAGCGCCCAGCCGACGCGCCGGGGGTCGCGCGCCTCCTCGCCGAGGCGGGTCGCCTCGCGGAACTCCTCCAGCGCCTCGTCGACCGACGCGCCGGGACCGGCGAGGCTCGTCAGGAGGACGCCGACGAACAGGTGGGCGTACGACGCCCCGCGCAGGTCGCCGAGGCGGGCGAGCGCGGCGGCCGCCTCACGGCCCTCGGCGAGCGCCTCGCCGTGCCGGCCGAGCATCCGCAGGACGCTGGCGCGGCGCGCCTGCCCCTGCGCGACGGCGCGGGGGTTGTCGGCGTTCCGCGCGAGGCGCAGCTCCTCGTCGTGCTCGGCGAGCGCCTCCGCGTAGCGGCCGAGGTAGAACAGCGACTCGCCCCGGAGATGGCGGAGGGCGATCAGGACGGCGGGGTATTCGCCGAGACCCTCCGTCGCGAGGAGCCGGGCGGTGACCTCCTCCGCCTCCTTCCAGCGACCGAGGTCGGTCTGGACCCGGGCGAGGAACGTCTCGGCGAGCGTACGGAGCGGCGCGGGGACCCGTCGGGCGAGCTCGGGCCGGGCGAGATGGCGGCGGAGGATCGCCTCCGCGTCCCGGAACTCGCCGGCGACGTCCGCCTGCTCGGCGAGCTCGAGCACGAGCCCGGTCTCGCCGGCCCAGTCCTCCGGCGTGAGCCGCAGGAAGCTCTCGAGCGCCCGTTCGAGGTGGCGCCGCGCCTCCGTCGGAGCGTGCGCGGCGGCGGCGATCCCGGCGGCGGCCCGGTTGTACTGGAGCGACTTGTCGTCGACCCGGCCGAGGTAGAAGTGGCGCGCGAGGGCGTAGATCGTCGAGGCGTCGGCGGTCCCGCTCGTCTCCAGGGCCGCCCCGACGCGCCGGTGCAGGAGGCGTCGGCGCGTCTCGGTGAGCCTCTCGTAGAGCTCGGAGCGGACGCGGTCGCTGACGAACAGGAGGCGCTCGCCCGGCCGCTCGAGCAGGAACCCGCGGCCGACGAGGCGGTCGACGAGCTCCGCGAGCTGCTCCTCGTCCTCGCCGCTCGCCCTCCACAGGAGGTCGAACGCGACCTCCGGGCCGACGACCGCGGCGACGGCGAGGACCCGCTCCTCCTGCTCCCCGACCGCCGCGGCCTCCCCGCCTCCGGAGCCGGGCCCGAGCCCCGGCTCGGCGTTCGACGGCAGGCGTGGGAGCCGACGGTCGAGCTGGAGGAGCAGGAGCGGGTTGCCGCCGGTCTCCGAGTAGCGGCGCGCGAGCTCCTCCTCGGTGAACTCGCGGTCCGGCTCGCGGGCCCGGAGGAACTGGGCGACCTCGCCGGAGGTGAGCGGCGGGAGGACGACCCGCTTCGCGTCGGTCGCCCGCTCGAACTCCTCGAGCCGGCCCCGCCGCGACGCGGTCAGCTCGGAGAACGGCCGGGCCGTCGCCAGGATCCAGAACGGGTGGTCGCGGTACCGGTGCGCGAGGAACTCGACGGCGTCGAGCGACGGGTCGTCGGCCCGATGGAGGTCCTCGAGGACGAGGACCGTCAACCCCTGGCGCACGAACTCGCCGAACTGCTGCGCGAGCCCCTCCCAGAGCGCCTCCCGCCGGCCCGCGGCCGGCTCCTCGGTCTCCCCGAGCGCGGCGAGGATCCGTTGCTCGACCTTCACCGGCCCGCGCGCCACCTCCTCGAGCCCCGGGGCGAAGCCGATCAGCACCTGGGAGGCGATCGCCGCGCCCGGCAGCCCTCCGGCGTCGGGGCTCGCGGCGGTCCGCTCGAGGGCGTCGCGCAGGATCTGGAACGGCGGGGGGGCGTCCGCGGCGACGGCACGACCCTCCAGGACGCGGGCGCCTCGCGCCACCATCTCCTCCACGAGCCGCTGGACGAGCGTCGACTTGCCGACGCCCGTGTCGCCGACCAGCAGCGTGACGCCGCCGGAGCCGGCCCGCGCGTCCTCGTAGCGTCGCCTCAGCGCGTCGATCGCCTCGAGGCGGCCGACGAACCCTGGGGCGTCGACGTCGGCGGCCATCCCCCCGCGCCGGCCCCGGCCCGGCTACTGACCCCGGGCGGGGCTCCCGGACCAGAACGGGAGGTCGACGACGTGCGCCGGCACGCGTCGCCCCCGCACCTCGACCGCGAGCTCGGTCCCCGCGCGGGCGAGCTCGGTCGGCAGGTAGGCGAGCGCGACGCCCTGGCCGAGGCTGGGCGCGAGCCCGCCGCTGGTCGCGACGGCGACCTGGGCGTCGCCGGCGAAGACCGCGGTGCCGTGGCGCGGGATCGCCCCGGGCTCCTCGACGCGGATCCCCGAGAGCCGCGCCCCCGGGCCCTTCGACCGCTGGGCCTCGAGCGCCGGCCGGCCGACGAAGGCGTGGTCGAGCTCGACGAACCGCTCCTGGCCCGCCTCGAGCGGGGTCCGGTCGCGATGGAACTCCTGGCCGGAGAGGAGGTAGCCTTTCTCGAGGCGGAGCGTGTCGCGGGCGCCGAGGCCGACCGGCACCGCCCCGCCGGCGACGAGCGACTCGGCGATCGCGTCGGCGTCCCCGGCGCGGAGGAACACCTCGTAGCCGAGCTCGCCGGTGTAGCCGGTCCGGCTGACGAGCAGCTCGCGCTCGAGCGCCTCCGGGAACGCCGGGCCGAGACGGCCGCCGACGGCTCCGGCGCCGGCGGCGAGGGGAAAGAACGCGCTGCGGTAGAAGCCGAGCTTCTCGAGCGTCCAGCCGAACCGACGCTCGAGCAGCGCCCTCGACCCCGGTCCCTGGACGGCGAGCAGCGCGACCTTCCCGTTCCAGCGTTGGACGGTGGTGTCCGGTCCGCGGTGCTGGCGCAGGATCTCCTCGACCTCCGCCGCCCGCGCGGCGTTCGGGACGACGACGAAGCGGCGGGCGAGCTCGGTGCCGGGGTCGATCCGGTTGACGAGGAGGTCGTCGACGATCGCCCCGGTCGCCTCGAGGAGGAACGTGTAGCGGACGCGCCCGGGCGGGAGCGCCTCGACGTTCGCGGTCGTGCGGCGGCTGAGCAGCTCGGCGGCGTGCCCGCCGTCGACCGTGTACAGGCCCATGTGGGAGACGTCGAACAGCCCGACCCCGCTCCGGACCGCGCGGTGCTCGGCGAGGATGCTCGTGTAGTAGAGCGGCATCTCCCAGCCGGCGAACGGCACGAGGTGCGCGCCGTGGCGGAGGTGGAAGGCGTGCAGCGCGGTCGTCTCGAGCGGGGGGGCCGCGGCCGCGGGGCCGGCGCTCACGTGACGACCTCGGCGAGGCGGCCGGCGTGCGCGGCGTGGGCGATCTCGACGGCGATGCGGCGACCCGTGCTCATCGGGGACCTCCAGAGCGCGTTGCCGTACGGATGGCCGACGCCGAGATGAACGTTCGTCCCTCCCCCGATGCGAACGGCGACGTCGAAGACGGTCGGCCGCCCGTCCTTGTCGAGGCACGTCTGCAGGCAGAACGGCCCGACGATCCCGGGCGGGTAGCGCTCGCGGCTCGCGTCGACGAACCGCTCGGCGAGGGCGAGGACCTCCTCGAGGATCGACTCGCGGACGGTCAGCGTGCCGTGCCCGACGACCGTATAGCGCGGGAGGCGCGCCGCCTCCGGGAGCGCGAGCTGCTGCTCGGCCGGGAGCCGGACGAGCCCGTCGAGGTCGCTCTCGCGCCGCTCGTCGACGCCGAGCAGCTCGAGGCCGTCGGCGCGGGGGACGAGCGGCGAGAAGAAGAAGTTGAAGTTGAAGACCGGCCCGAGGACGTACTCCTCGATCCGGGCCGTCGCGAGGTCGCTCGCCAGGATCGTCCCCTGGGCGATCAGCTGCGCGCTCTTCTCGCGGAACTCCTTCGGGGAGGCGACCGTGAAGAAGCCCCGCTCGAGCCGGCGGCTCGCGTGCGGCAGCTTGACGATCGCGAGCCGGTCGATCGCCTCCGGCCCGTCCAGGCGTCGCGGGCTCGGCACCCCGGCGCGCTCGAGGAGGGTGTAGTAGTTCTCCCGCTCGGTGCGCTCCTCGATGCGGAGCATCGCCCGGCTGCCGAAGATCGGGACCCGGAACCGCTCCTCGATCACCTCCAGCGGGACGTACGAGCTGAACGCGCGGTTCGGCACGAGGACCGCGCCGCGGGCCCGCAGGCGCTCCTGCTCGGCAGGGGCGGCGAGGTCGGCGAAGGCGGGGTACGTCCAGACCTCGTCAACGCACCCTCGCGCGCGCTCGCCGGCGCGGCCCCGGATCGTGCGGAAGTAGCGGGCGTACGTCGCTTCGCGCCCGCGCTGGGCGAGGACGAGCGTCGGAAGCCCCTCGGTGGCGGCGCCGTCGGCGATGTCGAGCGCCGAGTGCGAGCCGACCGCCGCGACGGTCGGCCGGCGGGGGTAGTGCTCGACGACCGACCGCAGCTCAGCCGGGGTGAGCGGCATCGGTCCCTCCGGACGGCCGAGCCGCCTTAACAATGCGGGCGACCCGCTCGGGCGACAGCGGCAGCTCGGTGGGGTGGACCCCGACGGCGTCGGCGAGCGCCGCGGCGACCGTCGCGGGGACCGGGATGATCGGAGGCTCCCCCAGCCCCTTCGCCCCGAACGGCCCGGCGCCCGCGTACCCCTCCAGGAACGTCACCTCGACCGGGGGGACCTCGCCGAGCGTCGGGATCCGGTAGTCGAGGAGCCCGGCGTTGAGGAGCCGACCGTCGTCCGACCAGAGCGCCTCCTCCGTCAGCGCCGTCCCGAGCCCCATCGCCACGCCGCCCTCGACCTGGGCGCGGGCCGCCGCGGGGTCGAGGACGACCCCGGCGTCGTGGAACGCCGCGTAGCGGACGACGCGGACCGCCCCGGTGAGGGTGTCGACGTCGACCTCGGCGACGTGGGCGGCGCCGGTGAAGTCCTGGTACGGGTAGAACGTCCCGTCCACGACCCGCGACGCGTCGATCTCCGCCGCCTGCCCGTAGTGGCGACCGGCACCGACCAGCCCGGCGCCCGAGCGCTCCTCCGGGGTCAGGAGCGGCGGGAGCGGCCGCACCTCCTGGCCGAACCGCACCGCGATCGCTCCGTCCTGGAGCGTGAGGGTGACCGGCGCCGGCGTCCCGAGACGGCGCCCGAGCTCGGCGAGCAGGCCGACGGCCGCCTCGTCGACCGCGCGCCCGAGCGCCCCGACCGTGCGGCTACCGTAGACCCCGGAGTCGAACGGCGCCTCCGTCGTGCCGCGGTAGTCGACCCGGACGCGCTCGGCCGGCACGCCGGTCCGTCGCGACGCGACGGCCGCGAGTCCGACGAGGACGCTCCCGCTGCCGATCTCCCGCTCGCCCTGCTCGATGACGAGCTCGCGCTCGTTCAGCGTCAGGCGGGCCTCGCCGCCGGCCCCGGTGTTGGTCGACCAGAATCCGAGGCCGACCCCGACCCCGTGCCCCGGCGGCTTGTGCTTGCGCCAGTCGGCGGCGCGGGCGCGGGCCGACGCGAGCGCGGCCGCGAGGCCGAACGGACCGACGCGCTGGCCGAGGTTGGTCGTTCCCCCCTCCGACCACAGGTGGGTCGCCCGGAACTCGTCGGGATCGGCGCCGATCGCGCGCGCGACGGCGGAGAGATGCGACTCGGCGACGAACGCGGCCTGCGGGGCGATCGGGGCCCGGTGAGGGCCGAACGGCGGCTTGTTGGTCCGGACGGCGAACCCCTCGACCTCGAACGTCTCCGTACGGTACGGCCCGAGGAGGAAGCCGATCGAGTAGCCGGTGGCGAAGTCCCGGCCGGGCAGCGACGTCCCGACGTCGAGGAGCAGGCGTACCCGCCGCGCGACGATCCTGCCGCCCCGCACCCCGGTCTCGAGACGCGCGACCAGCGGCAGGGTCGAGCGGCCGAGGAGGAACTCCTCGCGGTACGTCAGCGCGAGACGGACCGGCCGGCCTGCCTCCTTCGCGAGGAGGAGCGCGTACGGCTCGAGGAGCGACGCGCCCTTCCCGCCGAACCCGCCGCCGACCCACGTCCCCTCGACGTCGACCGAGCCCTCGGCGATCCCGAGGATCGACGCGACGTCCTCGCGGACGCCGAACGGCGACTGCGTCGACGTGCGGACCGTCCAGCGGCCGTCGCGGATCTCCGCGAGGCACGCGTGGGGCTCGAGGGCGACCTGGTGGACGCCGGCGGTGCGGTACGTCTCGGCGACGACCGTCTCCGCTCCGCCAAGCTCCCGGTCGACGTCCCCGTGCCGGGCGAGCACGTGCGCGGCGACGTGCGGCGAGCGGGCGGCCTCCGGGCCCGGCCACTCCGGAAAGACCGCCTCGAGGTCGGCGACCGCCGACCGCTCCTCGACCTCCACGCGCACCGCGCGCGCCGCCTCGCGGGCGAGCGAGAGGCTCTCGGCCGCGACCGCCGCGACCGGCTGCGAGCGGTAGACGACCTCCTGCCCGGGGAACGCCGGGCGGTCCGGGTCGCCGGCGGCGCCGCCGAGCAGGCGCGGAAGGTCCGCGGCGCCGACCGCGACGACCGACGGGATCGCCCGAGCCGCGGAGAGGTCGACCGCCCGGATCGTCCCGTGGGGGACCGGGGCGAGGACGAGCGCCCCCCACCACATGCCGTCGGCCGAGAGGTCGGTGCCGAACTCGACGGCCCCTCGGACCTTCGCGTCGGCGTCCGGCCGCCGGGCGGCGCTCACCGGGACCTCGAGCGGGCCCGCTCGACGGCCCGCACGATCGACGCGTAGCCGGTGCACCGGCAGAGGTTCCCGGCGAGGTCGGCGGTCAGCTCGGCCGAGGTCGCCGACCGGCCGCGCTCGCGCAGCGCGCCGGTGAGCGCCATCACGAAGCCGGGGGTGCAGTAGCCGCACTGCAGCGCCCCTTCTTCGGCGAACGCCTCCTGGACGGTCCGGCCGAGCGGGTCGTCGCCGACCGCCTCGACCGTGGTGACCGTCGTCCCCTCGAGGTCCCGGCTCAGGCTCAGGCAGCTGAGTCGCGCCGCGCCGTCGACGAGCACCGTGCAGGCGCCGCACTCGCCGGAGCGGCAGCCTTCCTTCGTGCCGCGCAGGCCGAGGCGCCAGCGGAGCGTGTCGAGGAGACGCTCGTCCCCGGGGACCTCGCGGAGCGAGACCGGTCGGCCGTTGACGGTGACGATCGGGGCCGTCGCGCTCACGGCGGGTCCCTCGGCTCGCCCACGGCGGTGCGGATCGCCCGGGTGCACAGGACGGCGGCGAGACGCCGACGGTGCTCCTCGGTCGCCCGGCGGTCGGAGACGAGCGCCGGGTGCGCGGCGAGCCGCTCGGCGGCGGAGGCGATCTCCCGCGCCGCGGGTCGGTCCCCGGCGAGCTCGCGTGCGGCGTCGGGGGCGAGCACCGGGCGGGGCGGAACCCCGCCGAGCGCGACGCGCCAGAGGCCGGGGGATGGGGCGAACGCGACGGCGAGCCCGATCTGCGAGATGTCGTTCGCCGGTCGGACGCGCTGCCAGAGGTAGGCGGAGCGAGGCCGAGCCTCCGGCAGGCGGACGCTCCGGACGAGCTCGCCGGCAAGGAGCGCCGTCGACCGGGAGGAGCGCAGGAAGCGGTCGACGCTCATCCGGCGGGCCCCCGCACGGCCGACCAGCTCGACCTCCGCGTCCAGCGCGAGCAGCGCCGGCGCGAGGTCGGAGGCCGGCGCCGACCGTCCGAGGTTGCCCCCGAGCGTCGCCTGACGACGCAGCGCCGGCGAGCCGACGGCCGCGATCGCCTGGGCGAGGGCCGGCAGCTCCTGACCGAGGCGTGGGTCCGCCTCGAGCGTGCGCAACGGCTCGGTCGCGCCGACCCGGAGCCCCCCGGCCTCCCAGGCGTGCGTGCGCCACGGAAGACGCCGCAACGAGACGAGGTGCGTCGGCCCGGGCCGTGCGCCTTGGAGGTCGAAGAGCAGGTCGGTCCCTCCGGCGACGATCGCGCGGGAGCCTGCGGGGCCCCGCGCGAGCTCCTCGAGGGCCTCGGTCTCGGTCGCCGGGGCGACCAGCTCGACCGGCGTCATGCCGCCGCTCCGAACCGCGCCGCGGCCATAGCGATTGACGCCCGGCCGCGGGCGCCAAGCTCGATGTTTTAATTCGCCTCGTGTTCGTAGCACGGGGGCGGCATGCCGTTCGAGCTGTCGTTGCGTTACAGTACCCCGCTCACCCCGATCTCCGACCTGGACGAGGTCCTCCGAGAGTTCCTGCGCATGATCGGCTACCTGCCCGACGGCGAGGACGGCCGCGGCTCGGAGGGCCCGATCGCGCAGAGCCTCGCGCTGCGGCTCGTCCGGGAGTGCCTGCTGCGCGAGCTCTCCCGCCCGTGGTACGCCGAGGAGCTCGCCGCCGTGCTGAAGACGAGCAAGCCGACCGTCTACCGGCACATCAACAAGCTCAAGGCCCTCGACCTCCTCGAGGAGGTCGGCGGTGCCGCCGACGGGAAGGGGCGGAAAGGCTATCGTCTCCGCTACGGGAACCTCGCACGCGCATGGGACTTCACCGAGGCGAACGCCCAGAACGCCCTGAAGCGCTACCGAGAGACCGTGAATCATCTTCAGGAGCTGATCGAGCGGCGGCCGGCCGAGATGCCGGCGAGGAGCGCGCCGCTCGTGCGCACGGCCGCGCGCGACCGGGGGGGACGCTGAGCGCGCCCTCCTCCGCCGCGAAGCGCCCGGCGATCGCGCTCACGCCGGCGTCGCGGGTCCGGGTCCGGTCGGCGGGCCCCGACGACCAGGCGATCGTCTCCGTCGGCCTGTTCCGCGGGCTCGTCTCGATCGGGGGGGACAACGCGCTCGCGATCGAGCTCGAGAGCTCCGACCGGGAGGAGCAGGGGCGGATCCGCCTCGTCCCGATCTCCGCGCTGCTCGCCGTCGACATCCTCGAGGCGGCAAAGCCCGAGGAGGAGAAGCGCAGCGAGCCGTCGCAGACCCCCGGGTACTTCCGCTAGCGCCGGCCCGGGACGGGCTTGCTGGGAGTTCCGCCGCGGCGTCGCGCCGCGATTTCGAACCCAGGTCGTTGGCTTCGAAGGCCAACAGGATAGTCCAGGCTACCCCACAAGCCCGACGGGCTCGAGAGGGGGCGCTCCGTATTTGGAGGTTCCTTACGGGGCCGCCGGTCCGGTCGCCCCCGAGCTCGCCTCCGGCGCAGGCCGGCCGAACGTCTCGAGGGTCGTCTGGCCCGCCGAGCCCGGGAAGAGCGTCGCGAGCGTGTCGGTCAGGAGGCGGATCCGCTGGCGGACGTACGGCGTCACGCCCGGCATCTCGCTGAGCCGCTGTGCCAGCGGGAGGTACTTGCGGACGCTCGCCTCGTAGACGGTCGACTGGAGCTCGAGGTCGCACGGCCGGCCCGCCGCGAGGACGGTCGTGCACCGGCCGGAGAGCGGGGGGCGCCGGTAGCTCGTCCCGCACCCGCGGCAGCGGAACTTCTGCGTCGCGAACCCCTTGAGGTTCCCCATCACGTCCGGCAGGAAGTGGGCGTTGAGAACGAGCATCACCGCCTCGGCGAGGTCGACGGCGCGGATCTGCGTCGCGAGGAGGAACGAGCGCTCGACCAGGTCGCTCATCGCCCGGCCGTCGCGGTACGCCGAGCGGACCGGCCCGCCCGCGATCCGCGGCGTGTCGTGCGTGAAGCGGTAGGCGGCGAGCGCGCGCTCGGAGTTCAGGCGGTGCGCGACCAGGTCGACGAGCGCCTCGACGTCCTTCGGGGAGGCTCGTCGCTCGGCGGCGCGGTAGAGCTCGAGCGGGTAGCTCGCGCCGACGTCGACGTTCTGGGCCTCCTTGTCGACCTCGGTCGCGACGAGCCGCGTCGTCAGGACGAGCGGCTTGTCCATCTTCGAACCGCGGCTGTCGGGCAGGTAGGCGTGCGAGAAGTTCAGCAGCGCGTCGAGCAGGAGCGTGACCGAGTCCTCGTCCCCGTCGCAGTTCCGCCGCTTGGCGGCGTGGAAGACCGGGTGGGCAAAGCACGCCTCGGCGCGCGTGAAGCCGACGAGCCGACCGGCGACGGCGCCGGAGGTGTGGGGCGCGAGCGCCACCACGAGCGCGCCGACCAAGTCCTCGGGCCGCTCGGCACGGTAGAACGGCTCGAGGGCGTAGAGGCGCACGAGCTCGTCGTCGACGAACCGGGAGAGGCGGCCGAGGTACTCTCCGCACGAGCGGGAGACGACCAGGTCCTGCGGCGCCAGCTCGAGCAGCTGTTCGCCGTCGGTGAGCGGCGCGCCCGCCGCGTCGTGCGTGTAGCCGAGCTCGAGCGCCCGGGCGACGTCGAGGCCGACCTCCGCGGGACGGAAGTGGGTGAGGGGAAGGTTGGTCAGGTCGAACCGTGCCGTCCCGTCCTGGTAGACGGAGATCCGGTGCGACGCCCGCAGGATCACCTTCTCGAGCGGCTCGGGGACCTTGCCGACGGACATCAGCCCCTTGACGCCCTTCGCGGTCGGCGCCTCGGCGAGGCTCAGGCGGGCGAGCGCGTCGCGCCAGAGCGTCTCGAGCGGCAGCCGCTGCGGGACCGTCTCGCCGGTCGCCTCGGTGTGCCCGCCGCAGGCGCAGCGGTTCCAGACGCTCGCGCGCCCGCACGCCGGGCAGTGCCGCACGCCGAGCTCGACGCGGATCCCGGCGGCGCCCCCGCGCCGCGCCGCCTCCCCGACCGACCGCGTGGGCCCGCCGGCCTCGCCGACCGGGAAGAGGCCGTGAACGTTCGGCTGCATCGCCCGGTGGTAGGCCTTCTCCGGCCGGCCGACCCGGCCCCCGACGCGGGAGGGGCCCCGCGCCCGGATCGTCACGCCGGCGAGGCGGCTCGTGTAGGCGAGCGGGTCGGTGTCGACCGGCTCGACCGGGACCCTACGGACCAGGAGGTCCCCTTCCGCCTCCAGCCCGAGCCCGAGCACGAGGGCCCGGCTCGAGTCCCCCTCGCCCCGGAGCAGGTCCGGTCCGAGCGGAGCGGAGAGGAAGCCGAGGCGGACGAGGAGCTCGCGCCAGGCCGGGTCGCTCGGCAGCTCGAGCGCTCCGTCCCGCCACCGTCCCGAGCGCTCGACGAACTCGCCCAGCGCGCGGATCTCCGGCGGGGCGAGGTCGTGCCAGAACAGCAGCCAGCGAGGGTGGAGCGGTACCCCACGGGCGCGGGAGAGCGCGACCGCGGCGTCGAACGTCGGAACCGCGGCGATCGTCGCCTCGTCGACGCCGGCGGCCCGTAGCTCCTGGGCATGCCAGTCGGGCGAGTAGGCGCCGGGGACGAGCGGGCGGTTGTTCTCGAGGAATTCGCCGAAGCCGACGAGGATCTCGCCGAGGTCGACGATCCTTCGGACGCTCGGCAGGAGGCGCTCGGCGGTCGCCGCGTCCGGGACCGACGCGACCGTCCCGTCGTCCAGCTCGACGATCGGGCCGTCGAGGCGGTCGCAGACGCCGATCGCCGCCGCCTTGCCCGGGTACTCGAGCTTGACCTGCGTGCCGATCGCGACGAAATGCTGGAGCACGACCATCGTCGCCGCGGAGAGTCCGCAGGAGGCGAGGCCGGTGGTGCGCGCGCGGCCGTAGACGAGGCGGAACCCTCCCGGACGGTTCGGGTGGGCGAGGACCGGCCGTCCGCCCACGGCGTCCTGGAGGTACTTCGGCAGGTGCGGGTCGTCCTCCTCGCTCGCGTGCCGTCCGATCTCCGACAGGAACTCCCAGCCGTCGAGGCCGAGCTTCTCGACGATCTTCCTCAGCTTCGGCGCCTTCTGGCAGAGTCCCTCCGCGATGACGAGACAGGCGCCCCCGCGAAGACCGTTGGTCGGCACGCGCGGCAGGTCCCGGAACGCGCTGACCTCGGCGTCGCCCTCCGTGGACTCGCCCGAGATCGCGACCGGCAGGTGCGAGACGATCGTCGTGATCTCGTCGGCGGTCGGGACGTACTGGAGGTGCTGGTGGAACTTGTAGAGCGGGATCTCCTCCTTGAACCGGCCGACCTCGGCGGCTTCGGCGCGATACGGCGCGATGCCGAGGTCCCGGCGGACGATGTCCGCGAGGAGAACGCTCAGGGCCTGCGCGGTACCGCCGGCGGCGCGGATCGGTCCGGCGTAGTCGAGCTCGAGGTAGGGCGGCGAGGAGCCGTACGTGCGGACCTCCACGTCCGCGAGGCCCTCGAGCGGCGCGACGAGGATCCCCTCGGTGAGGACGGCGAGGCCGACCCGCAGGGCGACCTCGACCCGCTCCTTGGGCGAACCCCGTCGGTGAGGGTCGGAGGCGAGCCGGCGTGCGAGGGTGACCGCGACCTCCTCGCGCGGCATCGACCGGGCGAGGTCGCGGATCTCTCCGGCGATCCCTTCGACGTCGAGGTGCGCGAGGAGCTTCTCGACGCGGCTCGCCATATCCTGCGCCCGAGGGATCTCCGGCTCGGCGAACGGGTCGAGCCCCATGCGACGGGCGCGCGAGGCGGTCTCGTACGCCCGGTCGATCCCTCGTTCCAGGGCGCCGAAGTACGATTCCACGGGCCCTCGAGCCGGTCGCGGCTCTTAAACCGGCACGGACTCCGGTCGCCCGGAACGGCCCGGCGTCTCCCGGCGACCTAGGTCGAGGCCGGGCCCGCCCTCGAGGGCGCCTCGGGGAGCGGGAACCCGTCCAGGAACGTCCACCACGCCCCGATCGCACGACGCGAGGCGACGAGCGCGGCCTTGCGCGCCGCCGGGGAGTGTTCGAGCAGCCCGAGGAGGACGCGCCGCTCCGCGCCGGCGTGTTCCACGTCGGCGGTGGTGTGGACCCGGAAGAACTCGTGCGCGGGCCGGTCCCGGATCCCGTAGTGGGCGCGCAGGCCCCGCGACTTCTCCGCCGCGATCTCGGGAAAGATTGACTCGTAGGCGTAGAGCGCGGAGACGGCCTCTGCGGGGCTTCTGCGCGTGAGCCGCTCGTAGCACTCCAGCAGGGCCGACGTCTCGGGGTACGGCCGGGCCGTCGAGGCGGCCCGGGCGGAGAGTCCGATCCCCCGCGCGAAGTCGAGCCACAGCTCCGGATGCGTCGGTGCCCCTCCCTCCTCGTCGATCAGGTTGTCGAGAAGGACCCGCCGGTCCTCCGGTCGCTCGAGCTGGGAGTAGGCGGCCCCGACGAACCGCGGGAAGGCGGACTCGAACCGGTAGTACTGACCCGCATAGTCTCTCAAGGTCTCGAGCGGCAGCTCCCCGCGCGACCACGCGACGTAGAACGGGTGTTTCAACAGGTGGCGCTCGCGGAGCAGCGCGTCGATCGGCCCGACCGTGCGAACCATGCGGGCGCGAGAGGCGGCCGGAGTAACAAGCTTTCGGAGGCCCGTCCTCGGGCCGGAGCCACGTTCGCGGGGCGCCGCGACCGTCGGACCGAGCGGGGGGCTCGAGGCCCTGCGGCCGTTCCGAAGATTCGCGGCGTTTGCCGTGGAAGCCTGACGTGGACGAGCAGCCGAGACGGCCGAGGGGGCGGACCGTGCGCTTCATCTCCGCCGGGCGGGTGCGAAGCCCAACGGGATGGCGCGCTACCAAACGGCCAAGATCGGCGTCAAGGGAGTGATCCGAAGGGGCGACCGTGTCCTGCTGCTGCATCGCAGAGAAGACCTCGACCTCGCGCCGGACCTGTGGGACCTGCCCGGAGGAGGAGTAGAGGTCGGGGACGACCTCGAGGAGAGCCTCGCCCGAGAGGTGCGGGAAGAGACCGGCTTCCTCGCCAAGGTCGGGAGGCCGGTCCACGCCTGGATCGCCCGATCGCGGTTCACGACCGGAAGGAGGATCACGTCGGTCATCGTCTGCTACGAGTGCTCGACCCGCACCACCCGAGCTCCGCGCCTGGCCCCCGAGGAACACACGGAGTTCCGTTGGGTCAGGCTCCAGGAGATCGGACGGTACCGACTGCCGCCGAACCAACCGGTCGCGATCCGTAAGGCGCTCGCGGGCCGGTGAAGGTCGGATGACGGCGGCCGGGTGCCCCCACGTCCGTCCCACCTCGAGGCTTGGCCGAAGCCAGCTTGCATACCAGGACCAGGCCTATGCGAGACTGTTCGTCGGGAGACGATAGGACGATTCTGCTGCCCGAGGCTCCGGAGCTTCTCGTATCCTGTCCGCGTTCGACACACCGTCAGCGACTCCCCGGCTCCGGGCCGCTACGCCTTGGGGGCGCTCTGCACGCGACGGGCGATCGTCGCTGAGACCCGGATTCTCGAGATTCGTTTTCCGTAGAGTGGTTGTTGGTCTAGTGCCGCGACGAACGCTGGCCTCGAGGAGGAGGGCGCGCCGCGAATTGCTCGCGCCGATTCCCGAGAGGGTTGAAGCCGCGCGAACGTTACAGTTCCGCGGCACGGAAGTTGTGCTGTAGGCAAGAGGGAACCGAATCGTTTCCACGCGCTCACCTGCGGGCACAGGGAGGGTGACCTGGGCGCGCCAGTGGGTCTTGGGGGAGTGACACGCCGGCCGTCTGCGGGTTTCAGCATCCCCTAACTCAACCTGTTTGAAGTAGCCTAACGGTGATAGGGGTGTCAGGCTTGTCGTGGACAAGGTCGTACGCATGACTCAAACACCCGCGGGATGAGGACGTCGGCGCCAACCGTCCCCCGATGATGAAGAAGGGTTCGCCTCAGCAGCCTAGGTCGGTCACTCCCCAGGAACTTCTCGGCGCGCTGAGCGAGATTGAGCAGAAATTCGCACCGAAGAGGCTGTACATTCAGGGGCGAATGGGGGTGCCCATCCCTCATCCAAGGGTTGCGATCATCGGCACAAGGCAGCCGACCGAACATGGGCGCGAGGTTGCATGGAACCTTGCTCAGGCTCTTTCTCGTTCGAATTCCATCGTGGTCAGTGGCCTCGCGCGAGGGATCGACACCGCAGCTCATACGGCGACCCTGGAGGCTGGCGGCAGGACGATCGCCGTGCTCGGCACGCCGCTGTCGCATCCCTATCCACCCGAGAATGCACGACTGCAAGCGCAGATTGCGCAGAAGGATCTCGTCATCAGCCAGTTCCCAGAGGGGTATCCGCCCCAGGGCAAGAACTTCGTTCTTCGCAACAGGACGATGGCCCTCATCGCCGACGCGTCGGTCATCGTGGAGAGTGGGGATGGCGGCGGATCGCTCCACCAGGGTTGGGAGGCGCTGCGCCTTGGGCGCCCCCTTTTCATCCACTCCGGAGAGTTTGCAAAGCCGGGCCTGGAGTGGCCCCGGAAGATGGCGGAGTACGGAGCCGTTCGGTTCGACGATTCTAGCGAAATCTTAGACCTTCTGCCCAGTGAGGATCTTGGGCTTGCAGTCGCTGCGCTTCTCCCGTCTTGACTTTGCCTCGGTCCTAAGTTACACCCCTCGCGCCGGGTCCGGCGGTCCGGCAGGGCGGCAGTCGCGAGACCTCATGCTCGCCCTGAAGCAAGGGAGGGTCTCTGGCGCTCCACCGACGTCCGTCTCGACGCGGATGGCGGCGTACCTCGCTAACAGCTTGGAGTCCTTCCCCCCGCTTGTTCCATTCTTCCGTGTAAGGCCTGTCGTTGTCCCGCTCCCCAAGAGCGCCCTCCACAGGGAAGGATCTCTATGGATCCCCGAAGAGCTGGCCGCCGCCCTGGTGGCAACGGGACTCGCTTCTAGATCTGCCCGGCTTCTTGAACGAACGCGCGCGATACCCAAGGCGGCCACCAGCAGGCCGTCAGAGAGGCCCACGGCGTCACTACATTACCAGACCCTCGCCGTTCAAACCGACCTAACGGGTGCTTCAGAATTCCTCTTGGTCGATGACATCGTGACCTCGGGAGCAGCACTCTTGGGGGCGGCCAACCGCGTCATGGAGTCGTACCCGGGAGTGCCCGTACGCGGCTTCGCGGCGATGCGGACAGTCAGCAACCCCGAAGAGTTCGGTCGGATTACCGACCCCGTGACCGGTACGATCACCCTTCAGAGAACCGGGCGGTGTCTTCGTCGGCCCTGACTCGAGGCGGGATCTTTTCCGAATTCCTTCGTCCTTCGGAGCGACGAGAAGCGGCCGCCTCCGCGCAGGGCGGACCGGCCTCGGCCTCGGCCTCCGCCCTGCCTCAGGGTCCGGTTCTGATGTTGTCGACCGTATCGTGAGCGAAGGTGGCCAACTGACTGCGGCACAAGTTCCGCTTCACGACAACGTTTATGTAGCGTCCTCCAGCATCTCCGCCGCAGAGCGTATGACGCTCGTCTGACAAACAGGACGGGAACAGACGATGAAGTCCATCATCCAGGAAGCGATCGCAAAACACCAGGACAACCAGGCCCTGGTCGAGGGAAAGAAGCCGGAGGCGCCGTCGTACCAGAACGCCGACGACGCGGAGCTCGCGAAGCTCGCGGAGACGCTGAAGGTCAACATCCGCATCGTCGGATGCGGCGGCGGCGGCTCGAACACCATCAACCGGTGTGTCGAGGAAGGCATCCAGGGCGCGGAGATGTGCGCCATCAACACCGACGCGAAGCATCTCCTGACGATCCACGCCCCACGGAAGATCCTGATCGGGCGCCGGGCGACCAAGGGACTGGGCGCCGGGGCTCGGCCGGAGATCGGCGAGGAGGCCGCGCGCGAGAACGAGGAAGAGCTCCGTCAGTTCCTGAACGGGGCGCACATCGTCTTCGTCACCGCCGGCATGGGAGGCGGCACCGGGACCGGCTCCGCACACCTCGTCGCCCGCCTCGCGAAGGAGGCCGGCGCGCTGACGATGGGCGTCGTGACCCTGCCGTTCGCCGGCGAAGGCGCCGCCAGGATGGAGCAGGCCCGCGACGGTCTCGAGCGCCTGCGCCGTGTCTGCGACACGACGATCGTCATCCAGAACGACAAGCTCCTCGAGCTCGTTCCCCGGATGCCGCTCGACTCGGCGTTCAAGCTCGCCGACGCCGTCCTGATGACGGCGATCAAGGGGATCACCGAGATCGTCACGCGCCCGGGCCTCGTCAACCTCGACTACGCCGACATCCTGACGGTCATGAAGGACGGCGGCGTCGCGCTCATCGGCCTCGGCGAGAGCGAGAGCGCGACCGACCGGGTCACCGAGGCGGTCACCGAGGCGCTGACCTCCCCCTTGCTCGGCTCGGTCGAGCTGAAGGACGCTACCGGGGCGCTCGTCCGCGTGATCGGCGGTCCGACGATGACGGTGAGCGAGGCCGAGAAGGCCGCGGCGCTCGTCGGCGGCAAGATCTCCAAGCGCGCCCGCATCATCTGGGGCTGCTCCGTCGAGAACTCCCCGGAGCTGGAGAACACGATCAAGGTGCTCTTGATCATCACCGGGGTCCGCGCGACGAGCCTCCTCGGCCAGAAGGGAGGCTATGCGAGCGGAGAGAGCGAGGAAGTCATCGACCTCGTCCGCTAGGCCGCTCCGCCGACGGTCCCGCTACCTCGGCGTCGAGGTGGCGGGAGAACCCCTTCGCCCGCTTTCCCCGGCCGAATGGCCGGCGCGCCTCCGCGAGGCCTTGGCGGCCTCGGGGGCCCCTTCGCTCGCGTTCCGGGTCGTCCGGAGCGACGCCCGCCGGGCGATCGTCAGGGTCGACGGGGCCGACCTCGCGCCGGCGCGGGGCGCCTGGACCGCGCGCCCGTCCGGCACGGTGCGGACGGTGCGCACGTGGGGGACGCTCGTCGGCGCCAAGGCGTGGATGGGACGGAGCCCGCCGCCGTAGGACGGCGCGTCCGCGCGGCCCGCGGGAGCGCTACCCCAGCGCGACGGAGTACGTCGCGACGTCGATCGTGAACAGGAGCGACGTCGTCGCCGGTATCGTGAGGGTCACGGTCCCGAGCGGGCCGTTGAACGAGAACGGGCCGACGCACACCGCCGCCGTCGCGGGCGCGCAGGTCGCCTTCCCGTCGAGCGTCGCCACCGAGTTGAAGTAGTCGAGCCACGCCGCCGCGTACGGCGTCGTCACCGTCAGCACCACGGACGAGCCGCTCGCCAGGGTGTAGTGGTGGGCCGGCAGCGTCAACGCCTGCACCGAGACCAGTCGGACCGACAGCTCCGCCGTCCCCACCCCGACCTCGCTCCCGACGCTCCCCTCGAACTGGGGGATCCACACCTCCAGCGACGTCCCGGTGTAGTTCACCCCGGGAGGGTCGAGCATCAGCGGGAGCCCGTTCGACTGCGCGTAGACCACCCCTCCCTGGTCGAACGCGATGTCCGCGGGAGGCGTGTAGATGTTCCGTAGGTGCACGACGAACGACGCCCCGATCAGCGTCGTTGTCGTTTGCGAGATGGTGTGGGTGCCGTTCGCGACCGTGTACGACTCGGAGAACTGCGTCCCCGAGTCCCCGGCCGCGATCGAGGCGCCGTCCGGGGCGGCGAACGGCGGCGCGCCGAGGGAGCCGAGGGAGACCGGCTGGGTGAAGACCCCGCCGACGACGTCGCCTTCGGCGGCGGCGTGGAGCGTGCTCGCGAGCCGTACGAGCTGGTTCTCGACCTCCAGGGCATGGTTGGCGTCGTTCAGGCGCATCTGGGCGGGAAGCTGGGTCGAGAGGTAGTTGGCGATCATCGTCACGACCAGCAGCAAGCCGAGGATCGTCGCGACCGCCGCGACCTGACCCCGGCGTCCGCGACGGCGCCAGCGACGGCGGGAGGCAGCGGAACGGGCCACCGGGTCGCTCGGGCGGTGCGACCGGCGCATGGGGAGAGTTCGAACGGTCACCTTGGTACCGTCGGACGAATGAATCCCTGGACGGCCTACATAGGCCTTCTGGCCGTCGGCGGGGTCGCCGGCGCTCCCGGCGCGAACGTTATCGTCCAGCCTTCCTCGCGGTTCCGGGTAAGGAGAGTGGCGAGCTCCGCCGACGGCGAGCACCGGCTCGAGCGGGCGCTCCTCTCGGTCCAGGACAAGAGCGGCCTCGCCGAGCTCGGCGCGGGCCTCCGCGACCTCGGGGTCGAGCTCTGGGCGACCTCCGGCACCCGAGCGGCCCTCGAGCAGGGCGGCGTCCCCTGCCGGTCGCTGGAGGAGCTCACCGGGGTCGACGCATGGTTCGGCGGCCGGGTCAAGACGCTCCACCCCGCGGTCTTCGGGGGGATCCTCGCCCCCCGGAGCCCGCGCGGGCTCGCCGAGCTCGAGGAGCACCACCTGCGCCGCTTCGACCTCGTCGTCGTCAACTTCTACCCGTTCGAGCAGCACCTGCGCGACGCGCCGGACGCCGCCGACCGTGAGGAGTACGTCGACGTCGGGGGCGTCGCGCTCGCCCGGGCGGCGGCGAAGAACCACGACGCGGTCGCGGTCGCCACCGACCCGGCCGACTATCCTGGCCTCCTCTCCGAGCTGCGGGCGCGCGGGGGCCGCCTCTCGGCCGAGAGCCGGCGACGGCTCGCGATCTCGGCGTTCGCACGCTGCAGTCGCTACGACGCGGCGATCGCCCGCGGGCTCGGCGAGCCGCTCCGGAGCGGTCGGGCGTTCCCCCCCGAGCTGCGATTCCGCCTCGACCCGACCCCGATGCGCTACGGCGAGAACCCCCACCAGGCGGCGGGCGCGTTCGGCTGGGCCGGGCCGTCCCCGTTCGACGAGCCGGCGCGCGAGCTCGAGCTGCTGAAGGGCGACGCCCTCTCGTACACGAACCTGCTCGACCTGGAGACCGCGGTCGGCCTGGTCGAGGAGTTCGCCGAACCGGCGGCGGCGATCGTGAAGCATGCGACCCCGTGCGGGGTCGCCTCCGCTCCGACCGTGCAGGAGGCGCTCGCGCAGGCGATCGCGACCGACCCGGTGGCGCGGTACGGCTGCGCCGTCGCGGTCAACCGCCCGCTCGGGCCGGAGGACCCGCGAGCGCTCCACGGGGTGTTCGTCGACCTGCTGGCCGCCCCGGGATACGTCCCGGGGGCGCTCGAGGTCCTCGGCCGCCGCCCGAAGCTGAAGGTGCTCCAGACCCGGGTCGAGCATCCCCCGCAACCTCGCTGGGAGGCACGGACCGCGCTCGGTCGGCTCCTGGTCCAGGAGAGCGACCGGCGCCCCCTCGAGCTCGGCGCGCTGCGGCGGGTCGCCGGACCGGAC
>JASHSA010000126.1 GCA_030037035.1 Thermoplasmata archaeon | reverse complement strand
CTGGCGACGTCGACGAGCGTCCCGTCCATGTCGAAGGCGACGAGCCTAAGCACGCTCGCCCCGCGCGATCGCGTCGGCCTGCTCGAGGACGTCGTCCGGAGGGCGCTGTGCCCACGCGGCGACGTTCTGGTCGACCTGCTCCGGGCGGCTCGCCCCGAAGACCGGGGCCGCTCCCTGCCGGCGGAGCCAGTGGAGCGCGATCGACGCGAGCGGCACCCCCGCCCCGGCGGCGAGCTCGCGCAGCGCCCGGGCGCGGGCGACGATGCCGGGGAGCCGGCTCTCGCCGAAGAGGTCCTGGGCGTACTGCCGGACCTCGGGGGGCGGCCGCCGCCCGTCGAGGTAGCGGCCGTGGAGCAGGCCCCGCGCCAGAGGCGTGTACGCTTCGACGACGATCCCCTGCTCGCGGCAGTACGGCAGGACCGCCTCGGCCTCCTCTCGGTCGAACAGGTTGTAGCGGACCTGGTGGACGGCGAGCTGGGTCCCGTGCAGCGCGGCGGCCCCCTCCTCGAGCTGCTCGAGCGAAAAGTTCGAGACCCCGATCGCGCCGATCCGGCCCTCGCGGAGGAGCTCCTCGAGCGCCGCCATCGTCTCGGGGATCGGGACGCGGCGGTCCGGGGCGTGGACCAGGTAGACGTCGACCGCGCTCCGGCCGAGCCGCTCGAGGCTGCGGACGAGCGACGCCCGGACCTGGCTCGGTCGCAGGTGCTCCCAGGAGAGCTTCGTGACGACCAGCGCCTCCGGGCCCGCGGTCGCGCGCCGAAGCACGTCGCCGAGGAGCCGCTCCGAGCGGCCGGCGCCGTAGACCTCGGCGGTGTCGAACCACCGGACCCCGCGCTCGACCGCCCGAGCGATCGTCGCCTTCGTCCTCGCCTCGTCCTCGGCCGACCAGCGTCCCAGCGCCCAGAGGCCGAGCCCGAGCAGCGGGTGGCGCTTCGACCCCACGGGCAGCGGGACGCTCTCCTCCGGCGCCGGGGCGACCGGGCCGGGCCGACGGGCGGGAGCGCGGGCTCGATGGCGGGCGCGCGGCGAGGGCTTCCCGCTCACGCCGACGCCTCCTCGAGGTGCCGGTCGATCTTGCCGATCCGCTCGGCCAGTTCGGCCTCCTTGCGGCGCTGCTCCTCGACGACGGTCGGCGGCGCACCCCGGACGAAGCCGGGGTCGGCGAGCCGGGCGCGCGTCTTCGCGAGCAGCTCGGAGAGGCGTTCCCGCTCCCGCTCGAGCGCCTCCGACCGCGCCGGGCCGGTCGCCGGCCGCTCGAGGTAGCATTCCCCGAGCTCCGCCACGCGGCTCGCGGATCCCGTCGGGGGCGGCTCCGCGGCGCCGAGCAACGTGACCTCCATGAGGTGGGCGAGCCGGGCGACGGTCGCCCTCTCCTGGGCGAGGACCCGGGCCGCCGCCGGCCCGTTCGGGCGGACGAACCCCCTCGGGGTCGACTCGGCGGCGATCCCTTCCTCGCTCCTCAGGTTCCGCAGGAGCCGCACCGCCTCGAGGACCGGCTCCATCTCCTGGACGGCCGCCGGGTCGGCGGCGACCTCCTCTGCGGTCGGCCAGCGGGCCGTGGCGAGGAGCTCGCCGTCGTGGGGCAGCGCGTGCCACAGCTCCTCCGTGACGTGAGGGGCGATCGGGTGGAGGAGCCGCAGCGAGCGCTCGAGGACGAAGACGAGCGTCGCCTGGGCCTCCCGCCGCGGCCCCTCGCCGGCGCGACCGGCGAGCGTCTCCTTGGCGATCTCGACGTAGCGGTCGGCGACGTCGTGCCAGAGGAAGCCGTGCAGCGCGCTCGCCGCGCGGCTCGGCGCGAACTCGGCGATCGCGGTGTCGACCTCCTCGGCCGTACGCCGGTACCGCTCGAGGACCCAGCGGTCGGCGAGCGACGACGACGGGCCAAGGCGGGGCGCGGTCGCCGGGGCCGGCGTGCCGGCCGGGAGCTGGAGGAGCGCGAACCGCCCGACGTTCCAGAGCTTCGTGAGGAAGTTCCGCGCCCCGTCGAGCGCCGCCTCCCCGAACGGGCCGTCCTCGTCCGTCGGGTTCGGGAACAGCAGCGCGAAGCGCAGCGTGTCGGCGCCCCGTTCCCGGACGAGGGCCGCCGGGTCCGGCGAGTTGCCGAGGTGCTTCGACATCCGTCGGCCCTGGGCGTCGCGGACCATCCCGGTGAAGTAGACGTCCGAGAACGGCGCGCTCCCGGTGAACCGGAAGCCCGCGATCATCATCCGGGCGACCCAGAAGAACATGATGTCGCGCCCGGTCACGAGGACGTTCGTCGGGTAGTAGCGCTCGAGGTCGCCGGTCCGCTCCGGCCAGCCGAGCGCGGCGAACGGCCAGAGCCAGGAGGTGAACCACGTGTCGAGCACGTCCGGGTCGGACCGGAACGTCGTGGCGCCGCACTTCGGGCAGCGCGTCGGCGGCGCGAGCGACGCGACCGGCTCGCCGCACGCCGTGCAGTAGTCGACCGGGATCGGGTGGCCCCAGAGCACCTGGCGGGAGATGCACCAATCCTGCAGCTCCGCCATCCACCGGGCGAACGTCCGGTCCCACCGCTCCGGGTGCAGGCGGATCTCCCGGCGGCGGACCGCCTCGACGACCGGCGCGGCGAGCGGCGCCATGCGCACGAACCACTGCGTGCTCATCCGCGGCTCGATCACGGCGTCGGAGCGCTCCGAGCGGGCGACCGAGTGGCGGTACGGCTCGCGCCGCACGAGCAGGCCCCCTTCCTCGAGCGCCTCGACGACCTTCGCCCGGGCGCGCTCCCGCTCGAGCCCCTGGAACGCCGCCGGGACCCACGGTCCCGTGAGGCGGGCCCGGTCGTCGAAGATCTCCTCCGCCGCGGCGAGCTCCGGGTGGCGCAGGGCGACGTCCCGGTCGACCGTGTCGTGCCGCGGCGTCACCTTGAGCGCGCCGGCGCCGAACGCCGGGTCGACCGCGGCGTCGGCGACGACCGGCACCTCCCGGTCGACCAGCGGGACGCGGACGGTGCGCCCGACCGACGCCCGGTGGCGGGCGTCGTCCGGGTTCACCGCGACCGCCACGTCGCCGAAGATCGTCTCGGGGCGCACGGTCGCCACCTCGACCCCCCCCTCCCCGCCGTCGGCCCAACGGTACCGGACGACGACGAGCTCGTCGTCCTCCTCCTGCCGCACGACCTCGAGGTCGGAGATCGCCGTGCGGAGCTTCGGGTCCCAGTTGACCATCCGCTCGCCGCGGTAGAGGAGCCCGGCCCGGTAGAGCGCGACGAACGCCTCCCGCGTGGCGCGCGAGCTCGCCGCGTCCATCGTGTAGCGGTAGCGGCTCCAGTCGACCGAGAAGCCGGCGGCCCGGGTCTGCTCCTGGATC
>JASHSA010000014.1 GCA_030037035.1 Thermoplasmata archaeon | reverse complement strand
ACCAGCGCGTCGTACGCGTCCAGGATCACCTCGGGCCGGTAGTCGCCCTTCTTCAGCCGGCCGACGACCGGATGGACGAGCAGCCCGTCGATCTCCTCCCGCTCCAGCGTGACGCGCTGGAGGTACTCGTGGGCAGTGTGCGGGGGGTTACGGCACTGGTACGCCGCCACGGTCCTCCACCCGAGCCGGCGGAACTCCTCCCGCATCTCCGCCGGGGAGGGCTCGACGCGGCCCGCGACCGTCTCGAGCCGGCGGAGGAGCCGGACCCGGCCGCTCCAGCCGACCTCGCCGTGCCGCAGGATGTCGGCGACGTTCGGGTGGGCGGGGTCCTCGGTGCCGTAGGTCCGGCGTGCGAGGGCGGCACGGTCGAGACGGAACCGCTCGTCGATCGCAAGCAGCGCGACCGGTCGGCGGGCGCCGTCCAGGAGGGCGACCTCGTCCCCCGCACGGAGCTTCGCCACGGCCTCCGACCCCGGGCCTTCCGGCACCGGAAAGTAGACCGGGACCGGCCACGGCAGGTCGTTCGCCAGCCGTCCGTGGTCGAGGACCGGCTCGAGCTCGGCGGGGCCCATGAACCCCTCGAGCGGGCTGTACGCCCCGAGGGCGATCTTCTCCGCGTCGTACAGCTGGTCGACGAACGGCACGACCTGGGGGAGGTCGGCGACCTCGGCCTCGCGACGGGCCCGCTCCGGCTCGGGGACCGTACGGTCGACCAGGCGGCCGCCGTGGGGAACCGGGATCACCGGACGCTCCCGGAACGGGGGTTCGCGACCGGAGGGGGGCCCCGCATGGTGTCGCGGCTCACCGCGGCGAGTATTTGTCCGACGCGGCCCCGGTCGGCTCGCACGCCGGGTCGGCGTCGGACCCGCCGGGGTCTTCGCCCGCCCGTTACGCGCCGTCGGGGTCCGTCGACGCGGGCGCCGGTCGCTCCGGGGCGGCGGGTCGACCGGCCGCCGGGACCCCGCGGAGCACGTCGGGGGAGGGCTCGGAGCGCGAGCGCCCGCTGACGCGCCCGGAGAGACGGCGCAGCGGCGGCGCGACCGAGCTCGCGAACGACCGTGCCCTCCCGTCGACCCACCGGACGAGCCGCCGCAGGAGCGGGATCGAGCGGACCACGATGTAGATCGCGAAGACGATCGTGACGATGAAGAAGCTCGTCGCGTAGTCCTCGTAGAACGCGACGAAGCTCCCCACCCAGGTCGCGGTCAGCGCGACCCCGACGGAGAGCAGCACGCTGTAGAGGGGCCGCTTCGTGAGCCGGACGGCGATCGCCGCCGGAGTGACGGTCAGGGCGAAGACGAGGAGCACGCCGATGACGGTGACCGCGATCGAGATCGCGACGGCGAGGGTGAGCATGAAGACGACCCCGAGGAGCATCGTCGGCATCCCCTTCGCCTCCGCGACCTCCTCGTCCAGGGAGGCGAAGACGAGCTGCCGGAAGACGAGCGCCAGCGCGACCAGGACCGGGACGCTCGCCTCGAACGTGTACGCCACCTGCGCCGGGGAGATCCCGACGACCTGCCCGAAGAGGATCGAGTACGCCTCCGTCGCGTAGCCCTGGTAGAGCCCGAGGAACAGCAGCCCGAGCCCGAGCATGAACGCGAGCACCGTGCCGATCTCCACGTCCCGGTGCGAGGCGTTCTTCCCGAGGACGGCGATCCCGGTGCCGGAGACCGTCGTGAACGCGAGGAGGCCGTAGAACGGGTTGACGGCGAAGAGGACCGCCCCGGCGGCCCCCGAGAAGCCGACGTGCCCGAGCGCGTGCGCGGCGAACGACGAGCGGCGCAGCACGACGAGGTAGCTGACGACCCCCGAGACGATCGCGATCATCGTGCCGGCCTCGAAGAGGTCGCGCATGAACTCGAAGGCGAGCATGTAGCGCAGGTCGTAGACGAGGTTCCAGCTCCACCAGACCCAGTGGAGGTGCGGGAAGTGCGTCATGCGGCCGGATCCGGGTGCGAGTCCTCGCCGCCGACGATGACGAGGTTCCCGCGGGAGTCACGGAGGACCTCGACCGGGACGCCGTACAGCTGCGAGAGGCTCCGCGTCGTCAGGACCTCGGCCGGCGGCCCGGTCGCGACGCGGCCGTTGGCGATGTAGACGACCTTGTCGAGGCAGCGGATCAGCGGGTTGATGTCGTGGGCGACGAGCAGCGTCGTGACGTTCCTCGCCTGGACGAGGCCGTGGACCAGCTCGACCAGCTCGCGGGCGCGACGCAGGTCGAGGTTGGCGAGCGGCTCGTCCAACAGGAGCATCTCCGGACCGGCCACGATCGCCTCCGCGAGGAAGATCCGCTGGAGCTCCCCGCCGCTCATCGCCCCGAGCGGCTTCTTCGCGAGCTCGAGGCCGCCGACCGCGCCGAGCGCCTCGTCGGTCGTCGCGCGCTCCGCGCGCCAGCTGCGCGGGGTCAGGTTCGGCCTCCACCGGTGGCCGGAGAAGCCGAGCCGGACGAGCTGCTCCGCCTCGACGTTCGTCTCCCGGTCGACGACGTGCGTCTGCGGGACGTAGCCGATCTTCGGATTCCCCCTCCGTGGCTCCTCGCCGAAGACGCGGAGGCTCCCTCGCTCGGGTCGGACGAGGCCGAGCAGGAGCCGGAAGAGGGTCGTCTTGCCGGCGCCGTTCGGACCGATGACGGCGACGAACTCGCCGCGGCCGATGCCGAAGTTGGCGTCGCGCCAGACCGGCGTCCCCCGGTAGGCGACGTCGAGGTGGTCCCCCCGGACGACCTCCGGCGACACGGGACGGTGACCTTCCTCGGACGCCGCGACCGGCGCCTACTCTCCGAGCGCGTGGGCGTCCAGGGCGACGTAGAGCGCGTCCAGCTCGCCGCCCATCCAGACCTGGAACGTCTGCGTCGGGGGCACGATCGTCTCGGTGACGCTCATCACGGTGACGTTGTTCGCCTGGGCGATCTCCTTCATCTCGGTGGTGATCGGCGTCACCGTCTGGGCGTTGAAGACGAGGACGCTGACGTTCCCGCTCTCGAGCTGCTGCTGGAACGTGACGACGCTCGGGTCCGGCGGGTCGTTCCCTTCGGCGATCGCCTCCATGAACGCCGGCGGGGAGACGAGGTCGAGGTCGGTCGCGTTCGCGAGGTAGACGAAGATGCTCTCCGTCGCCGAGACCTCCGTCCCCGCGAAGTGGTGACGGATGATCCCGACCTCCGCGTAGAGCGTGGCGAGCGACGCGGTCAGGTTCTCGTAGTTCCGGGTGAAGTAGGCGGCGTACCTCGGCGCGATCGTCGACAGGTTGTGGAGCATCCACGCCACCGTCTCGTTCACGTACGTCGGGTTGTACCAGAGGTGCGGGTTGCCGGTGCGGATCCCGCCGGTGACGCTGACGCCGAGGCTGTCGCCGACGTTCAGGATCGTCTGGTTCGAGTCGCCGTCGGCGTGGACGAGCGACGTGCACCAGTCGTCGTAGCCGACGTTGTTGACGATGACGTACTGGGCGTCCGCGATGGCGATCGCGTCGCTGTCGTTCGATTCGTACTCGTGCGGGTCGGTGTTCGGGTCGGTGATGATGCTCGTGACGTGGACGTGGCTCCCGCCGATCTGCGAGACCAGGCTCCCCCAGAAGTTCTCGGCGGCGACGACGTTGACGATCCCCGGCGTCGTGCACGTGTCCCCGACGCACGGGGTGGCGCCGACCGCGAAGTGGTAGACCCCGCCCCAGACGCCGACGGTGGCGACCACGATCGCCGCCAGGACCGCCAGCGTGACCTTCCCGGTCCGGCCCGCGGCGGGCCGGGCGGCCGGCCGGCCCGGCGCGGTCCCCGCCGGCGTCGCCGTGGCGTTCCCCGCCGCGCTCATCGGTGCCCTCCGACCCCGGCCGTGGAGCAGGGGGAGATCGGCTGGCCGTGCGGGCAGACCGTCGGGTGACCTTCCGCCTCGCAGATCTCCTGCACCGTGCGGTGGCTCAGCGCGAGATCGACCTCGAGCGCGGCGCTGTGGGTCGCGTCGGCCGTCAGCCCCGCGCGGGCGAACAGGCTCTCGGCGACCCGGTGATGGCGCAGGTACTCGTCGAGGCAGACCCGGCCCCGCCGCGTCACGACGCTCTTGCCGCGCGAGCGGACGATGAGCCCGAGCTCCTCGAGCGGCCCGAGGTGGGCGAGCGCGGACGGGGCACGGACCCCCAGCGCGGAGGCGATCGCGTTCAACGAGACCCCGCGACCCTCGACCGGCCGCGTGGCGATCACCTGCAGCGCCTCGAGCTGGCGCCGCGTCAGCCGCTGCAGCGTCTCCATGTTCGCCGTTACGCGCCCGTAGTATTTACGGTATAGGCTAATTATTAGGTTAACGCATAATTCTTCGCCGGCCGTCGCCTCGCTCCTGTTCGGGCAGCGTAATACGCCGACGCGTGTCGGGGCCGGAAGACGGGAGAGGACGATGGCGGAGGCGCGCAGGGTCGGGATCCTTGGGAGCGGGGACGTCGCGCGTCGACTGGGCGCGGGGTTCGCGGCGCGAGGCTACGACGTGATGCTCGGGAGTCGGGAGCCGAAGAAGCTCGCCGCGTGGACGACGGAGACGAAGGGCAAGGTCGCTGCCGGCACGTTCGCGCAGGCGGCGCGTCACGGCGAGGTCGTGGTCCTCGCGGTGCACGGGGACGCGGCCGAGTCGGTGCTCGACTCGGTCGGCGCTGCGTCGTTCGCCGGCAAGCTCGTCCTCGACGCGACGAACCCGCTCGACTTCTCGCGCGGCATGCCGCCCGGGCTGTTCGTCGGGACCTCCGACTCGCTCGGCGAACGGGTGCAGCGCAAGCTCCCCGCGGCGAAGGTCGTGAAGTGCTTCAACACCGTGGGCAACCAGCAGATGGTCGACCCGAAGTTCGCGAGCGGGCCTCCGCGACTGTGGATCTGCGGCAACGACGCCGACGCGAAGCGCGCCACGGAGGCGATCCTGAAGGAGTTCGGCTGGGCCGGTGCGTTCGACGTCGGCGGGATCGACGGCGCGCGCTGGCTCGAGGCGGTCGTCCCCCTCTGGTTCCGGGCCGGCGTCGCCCTGAACACCTGGGAGCACGTCCTTCAGGTCGTGCGGTAGGGCGCCATGGCCCGGGAACGGAGCGAACCGTGACCGACACCCCGCGACCCGCCGCCGACGCGCCGCTCGCTCAACGTCCCGCCCCGGACCCGCGCTTCTCCCTCGGGTACATGGACCGGACGGTCCCGCCGGCGGAGGATTTCTACCGCTTCGCGACCGGGACGTGGCTGCGGGAGAACCCCGTGCCGTCCGACAAGGCGCGCTGGGGGGCGTTCGACGAGCTCCTGGAGCGGAACTTCCGGCTCGTCCACGAGATCCTCGACGAGGCGGCCGGCCACGTCGCGGACGCGGAGAACAGCGCCCGTCGCCAGGTCGGGACCCTCTACCGCTCCGCGCTCGACACCGAGCGGCGGGAGCGGCTCCGGTTCGGACCGATCGAGAGCCTCCTCGCCAGGATCGCGGCGCTCGGCTCCGTCGGAGAGCTGTGGGCGGCGGTCGCCGACCTCCATCGGGAGGACCTCGACGGCCTGTTCCGCACCTACGTCTATCCGGACAAGCGGTCGAGCGACGTCTACGCGTTCTACTTCCACCAGGGCGGCCTCTCGCTGCCGGACCGGGAGTACTATCTCGACCCGAGCTTCGAGGCGATCCGCGCGGCGTACCGGGCCCACCTCGAGCGGTCGTTCCTCGCGGTCGGGGACGAGCCGGCGCGCGCCCGCGGGGCGACCGAGTCGGTCCTCGCGCTCGAGAGCGAGCTCGCCCGGGCGAGCCGGACGAGGACGGAGCTGCGGGACGAGGAGCGGAACTACCACCGGTTCTCGGCCGACGAGCTCGCCGCGCGCCACGCCTCGATCCCCTGGCGGGCGTACCTCGAGACCCGCGGGGTCGGTTCCGCCCCGCACGTCGTCGTCGGGCAGCCGGAGTTCCTGGACGCGGTCGAGCGGCTCGTGAAGGACCGACCCCTGTCGGCCTGGAAGGACTACCTTCGCTGGGTCGTCGTGCGGAGCAGCGCGCCGTTCCTGCACGACGAGGCCGAGGCGGCGAGCTTCGACTTCTTCCATCGCACGTTGCGGGGCCAGCGCGAACCGGAGCCGAGGTGGAAGCGGGCGGCCCAGGTCGTCGACGCCTGCCTCGGCGAGGCGCTCGGCCGGCTGTACGTCGAGCGCGCGTTCCCGGCGGCGGCGCGGGCCCGGATGGCGGTCCTGGTCGACGACCTCCGGGCGGTCTTCCGGGGCCGCCTCGAGAGCCTGCCGTGGATGGGCGAGGCGACGCGGCGGCGCGCGCTCGAGAAGTTCGCGCGCTTCTCCGCGAAGATCGGCCACCCGGAGGTCTACCGTGACTACGCGTCGATCCGGCTCGATCCGGGCGACTACCTCGGTAACGTTCGTCGCGCGCAGGCGTTCGAGGTCCAGCGTCAGGTCGTGCGCGTCGGCGGCCCGGTCGACCGCACCGAGTGGGGGATGACCCCGCCGACGGTCAACGCCTACTTCAGCCCGGTGAAGAACGAGATCGTCTTCCCGGCAGGGATCCTCCAGCCGCCGTTCTTCGACGTCGGCATGGACGACGCCGTGAACTACGGAGGGATCGGCGCGGTGATCGGGCACGAGATCACGCACGGCTACGACGACCAGGGCCGCAAGTACGACGCGTCGGGCAACCTCTCCGACTGGTGGACCGAGGCGGACGGGGTGGAGTTCGAACGGCGCGCGCGGAAGGTCGTCGAGCAGTACAACGGCTACGAGGCGCTCCCCGGGCTGCGGGTCAACGGCGAGCTGACCCTCGGCGAGAACCTCGCCGACCTCGGGGGGATGAGCCTCGCGTTCGAGGCGCTCCAGCGGCGGCTCGCCGCCGAGCCGGGGAGGCGGACGCCGGTCGACGGGATGACCCCGGAGCAGCGGTTCTTCGTCTCCTGGGCCCAGATCTGGCGGCAGAACTGCCCGGAGGCGGAGCTGCGCCGACGGGTCGTCACCGACCCGCACTCTCCCGGCGCGTTCCGGGCGCGGGGGGCGGCGGTCAACCTCGGGGCGTTCTTTGACGCGTTCTCGATCCCGCCGTCGAGCCCGATGTGGCGCCCGGTCGCCGACCGCGTAGCTATCTGGTAGCGAGGTTGCCCGGGGCCATGAGCCAAGTCGGCGGGAGCACCGCGTCCTCCTCCGTGCCTACCGCGCCGCCCCATCGAAACCAGATGCTCCGGGTCCACGGGATCGTGATCGTCGTCCTGGTCGTCGTGGAGGTGTTGATCGGCAACGCCCTCGCCGTCGCCGGGAGCCCGTACCCGGCGCTGACCCTCGACGCGCATGTCGGGGTCGCGGCGCTCCTCGTCCTGGTGACGGTCGGAGCGGTCGTCGTCTCCGTCCGTCAGCGGGCGACGTGGGGCCGCGTCGCCGCGGTCGTCGCGTTCGTCTCCTCCCTCGGAGCGGCGATCTCGGGCACGGTCTTCCTGCAGGCGGGCATGGCGACGGCGCCGCTCGACGCGATGGAATCGCTCGCGGGGGTCGCCCTGCTCGGCGGCCTCCTCCTGATCGTCTGGGGGTCGAGCGCGGTCCCGGCGCGCGCGAGTTGACCGGGCTCCTCCCGGCGGGCACCGGTCGTTCCCGCGAATCTCCTCCGGGACGCCGGGTGGCCGGAGCGGTCGAAACCTACTTCAGGTCCGGACCCCCCTCAACACCGGCACCGTGAGCTCCGTCACCTCCTACATCTGCCCCACGTGCGGGGCCAATCTCCCCTCCGAAGAGGGATTGGCCGGACACACCGCGAACGCGCATCGCGCGGAGCGGGGCGTGTACACCTGCCCGAAGTGCGGGGCGAAGTTCGGGGAGCTCATCGCCCTCAAGCGACATGCGGCCCAGGCCCACGGGGGCTAGACCCGGGTCGGCCGGCACGCTGCGGTCCCGTTGATCCGGACCCGTCGGTCACGGCGGCCCCTGAGGCGGCGGCTCTCTCAGGCGCCGACCCGGTCGAGCACCAGCAGCGCCCGAAGGGTGATCATCTTGCTGGGCGATCCCGCTCGCTCGAGCGCGAACGGGAGGAATCGGTCCGCCGGGTGGTCCTTGAACCACGCCTCCCAACGGGCCGCGAGCGAGCTTCCTTTCACGTCCGGGTGCACGGCGTCAAGGTTCCATCGACCGTCCGGACGCCGCTTCTCCTCGAGGAGCGAGAGCGCGAAACGCAGTCGCGGGTCGCTCCCGTACCCTAGCGAGGTGAGCACCTCCAGCCCGACCAGGAGGTCGTAGTAGTAGTGGGTAGGATAGTGGAAGCGGAACCAGGGCGGGTACGGCTTCCCCTGTCGGTGGAGCTCCCGGTCGAGGTAGAACTCCGCTCCCTTCTCGATACATCCCTGCATCGACCGGGTCCGCTTCGAGCTCGGATAGGCGGCGAGGGCGCTCAGCCCCTCCCAGCAGTCGAGGCTTCGACTCGTGGCCGGTCGGTACACCGAGGAGAAGCACGACCAGCCCCCGTCGGGGTGCGCGGTCTCGACGAGCCAGTCGAGCGCCTTACGGACCCTGGGGTCGTCGGCGTAGCCGAACCGTATCCAGGCGCGGGTCGCGTTGCCCGTCATGCAGTGATGCAGCGGCCCCGGCACCGTCGAGCCCGGAGCGCCGCGTCCCTGCGGCCGCATGCGCGCCCACGCCTCGCACGAGTCGCGGATCGCCGGGTTGTCCCGGCGAAGCCCGAGGTCCGAGAGCACGAGCATCTTCCAGTTCGTCGAGACGTACTTGGGCCGATAGTGACTCTTCTCGGATACCCACCATCCGGCGGCATCCCGCTCCGCGAGGAGGTCGGCCGCCCAGCCGACCTCGGGGATCCTGCTCCGGGCCTCCCGCACCTCCGGGTCGCTCTGCGGTCGGCCGAGGAGCTCCGTCAACGTGCGATACCGTATGGCGGGCTGGTCCTCGCCGAGCAGCCAGTCCACCACCGCCCTTGCCACCATCGAGGCTCCCCGAGCGCCCGCCGGGCGATGAGCTCACCGTGCGCGGGGAGGCGGGCCTACTCCCCCGCGCCGCGCCCGACGTCGTCCTGCGACGATGCCGAGGATGCGGGGAGGCCGGGACGACCCGCGGGGCGTCGGGACAGGAGCCTCCTCACGACGGCGAAGACGGCCAGGACGGCGAGCAGTCCCGATCCGAAGGCGACCGCCAGGCCGTACGGAACGAGGAGCACCCCGACCACCGCGCAGAACGCGGCGAAGCTGTAGAGGCCATACTGGAGGCCCTTGAGGAAGACGAACACCGGGGACGGTCCGTGCCGCGAATGGGTGAAGATCACGAGCGTGATCGTGAACACCGGGATCGGGCTCAGGAGGCCGCTCAGTCGAGCGCCGAGCGTGCTCGCCCCCGTCGTGATCGTCGCCACGAGCAGAGCGGCGGTCAGCATCCGGAGCGGGATCTCCCGGCGAGGGGCCCAGGCCGGTGCGACCGAGGCCTGCGGGGTCGGGACCAGGAGGAGCGCGACCGTGACGGCGAGCACCGCCGCCGCCAGGGCGACCACGGCGGGCTCGGCGACCTGGCTGAGGAGAACGGTGGAGACCCCGAAACCGGCGATGGCGAGGCCGAGACAGAGCGACCAGCGGTACCGAAGCGCGGAGCGGGCGTACACGATCACGAAGACGGAGGAGGAGACGACCCCGAGGAGCGCTCCGAGGGCGGCCGCGGCGGCGAAGTCCGCCCCCTCGGTCAGCGTCAGGACGAAGACGATCGTTCCCGTGTTGATCGGCAGCGCCACCAGCCAGCCGGCGGCCCGGTGGCCGTACCGTACCGCGAAGAGGCTGACGATCCCGACGAAGAACGGTGCGATCGCGACCTTGAGGAGGAGGAGATCCACCGCGGTGTTCACGTTCCCCCGACCGTGTTCCCAACCTCGGACACGATAAGAGAAGGAGTTCGGCCCGCCTTCGTGCGGGCAAATCCTCCCAGGTCGGCACGATGCCCGCCGCGGCGAGCGACCCCCCTGAAGCGAGAGCGGGGGACCGAGGGGCGGGTCGCTCGCCTTCCGACGGCGCCCCTGCGGATCCGAGGGGACGGGCCTCCTTCCGTCGGGCGGTACGATGCAGGCGCCCTCGCCCCGGAGAGGTCTTCTTCAGGTCAGGCCGTGGCGGGCAGGTGGCCTCCGTGTCGCTCAGCTCCCGGCCGCTCTCCCCGGCGACCTGGCCCGCCTTCGCTCGCCTGGTGGAGAAGCACGACGGGATCTTCGGAGGCTGCTGGTGCATCTCCTTCCATCTGGAACCGGGCGAGAACAAGCGCTGGGCCGGCAGGTATCGCGAACTGAAGGAGGCCCGCGTCCGCGAGGGTCGGGCTCACGCGGCGCTGGTCTTCGACGGGCCCGAGGCGATCGGCTGGTGCCAGTTCGGACCCACGGCCGAGCTTCCCAACATCCGAAGCCGGAAGGAGTACGAGAAGGGACTCCGGGAGCCCCCCGACTGGCGCATCACCTGCTTCTTCATCGACCGCGAGCGACGAGGCGAAGGGATCGCCTCGCGGGCGCTCCGCGAGGCGCTGCGCTACGTGGCTCAGGCGGGCGGCGGAACGGT
>JASHSA010000013.1 GCA_030037035.1 Thermoplasmata archaeon | reverse complement strand
GCTGCGCCGGGGACGGACCGTCGCCGGCGGAGACGCGCTCGAGCCCTCCGAGCGCGTGCGGCTCGCCCTTCGCTCGCTCTGGCTCAGGATCGGCCGCGGGCTGCGACCGGTGTAGCCGGCGCTCGGCCCCAACGGCCCGCGTGGGGACCACCGGACTCGGCGTGGCCCCGGCTGCCCGCCGCCGCGCCGTGGCCGATGCCGGACCTTCCGTCACGAGGAGGGCCAGCGTCCCGCAAAGCGAGGACTTTAACCCTGAGCCGACTCGCCCCTGCCGCGCCGAGGTGGCAGAATGGTTAATGCGACGGACTGCAGATCCGTTTCCTGGGGGTTCGATTCCCTCCCTCGGCTCCTGCACTTCGCCCCGGAGCCCCCCGGGCCGGACCCTGAGCCGCCCGGAGCCTGAGCGAACCGCACGCTGGGTCTCGTTCTCCGACCGACCTGCGCGGAGCGAACGTCGAGCCGGGACCTCGAGGAGTCTCAGGGCGCCCCTCGACCGCGCCCGCGCTCGGTCGGTCCTGAGCGGTCCGGTCGATCGAGGGCGACCCGCCCGCGGGGAGGCCACGCCCCCTCTCGCCCGGCCCGGGCTCGTCTACGGCGGCTGCGGGACCGCCCGGCGCAGCCCGGGTGCCGGCGAGGCTACCGGCCGCTCAGAGCAGGGGAACGAGGATCGCCACGTTGGGGGATCCGAGCCCCGAAGCGGCGTCCCATCCCGGAGTGGCAAGGAAGCCCACGCCCGGTTCCACGGCGTTCGACCCCACGGTGACGTCGTGCAGCGCCGGCGTGCCCGCGACCGCGCGCGAGTACAGGATCGCCGCGAAGTCCCCGAGGGCGGTGTGGTGGAACTGGTCGGCGAGCGCCGCGATCGCGGCCCATTGCGGGGAGCCGGCGCTCGTCCCGCCGAAGATGTAGTACCCTCCCGGGATCAGCGTCGTGAAGTTCATGTAGGCGAGGACGCCCCCGTCGACCCCGCCGTCGTACGCGACATCGGCCGAGACCTTGCCGAACGGGTGGTAGGGGGCCCCGGCCGAACAGGTCGCCGGGGTCGAGCCGGTGCAGGTGTACGGAGTGACGCGCTGGACCTGCTGGTAGGTCGGCGCCGCGAAGTAGTCGCTGGGAGCCCCCCCGGTCACGCCGAAGATGAGGCCGTCGGCGGCGAGCGTGGCGTTCTCGAAGTCGTTCCAGGTCGTCTCGTGACCGTAGCGCGCGGGCGCGCTCACCAGCGGGCTGCTGACGTTGGCTCCCGGGGCGAAGCGGAGGTCGAGGTAGGTGCCCGTGACCGCGATGTTGAGCGGGTTGTCCGCCGGGTACGACGCGGAAGGTCCGGTGCATCCGAGCTGCGCTCCCGCGTCACCGGCCGAAGCGAAGATCGTGATCCCTTCGGAGACGGCCTTCTGGAAGATCTCGTTGTTCTGCGCGAACCACGGGTTCGCCGGCCCGGGCGTGAAGGTGCACTCGGGGGTCCCGAAGCTCTGCGACCAGACGTTCCCCAGGTGGTGCGCGAGGGCGTACTGCTCGGCGTTCGCTATCGCCCCGTTGGAGTCGTTCCACGACACGACGAGGTCGATCGTGGCGGCCGGCGCCATGGCGTGCGAGTACTGGGTGTCGAGCGTGATCTCCTCGGCCCAGCTCGCCTCGTCGGCCCCGTTCGGGCCCGCGTAGTCGAGCGCCGGGCATCCCTGAGGGCAGATGACGTTCAGGTGGGCGCTCGGGAGCCCGAACGTCTGGTCGAAGACCTCGAGGTTCTCGGCGACCGCGGGGTCGCCGAAGGCGTCGAAGATGACGATCGTCTCGCCCCGGCCGGCGTTCGCGTAGCCCCCCAGCGCGTTGTAGATCGGATTGTAGTCGTAGCCGTTCTGGATCTCCTGCGGCGTGTAGCACTGCAGTACGCCGCAGCTCCCCGGCGCCCCCGACGAGCCGAGCGTCGGTCCGAGGTAGACGGACTGGAGGTCGACGTGGTCCACGGCGGAGGAGACCGCCGCGACCACCGGCACCGCCCCCCCCGTCATGGGCAGAAAACCGACCACCATCAACGAGGCCACCGCCGTGATCAACGCGCCGTGTCGGGCCATAGCACGGGGACAGGAGCTGCAGTATATCTCCGTTCCGGCGACGGAGACCGGTCCGACCCAACTTCGGAAACCCCGTCGAGCGACGGGTTGACGTCCCGTCACCCGAGGAGGTTCCCGCTCCGCCGCGGACGCTACGTCGGCCTCGCCGACCGCTTCGGTCGCGCGCCGGGGACCTTCCGTGCGACGACCCACCGTCGCAGGGCGATCTTGCGGGTCTTCGTGAAGCCCGCCTTCTCGAACATGCTGAGGGTCCCGCTACAGAGGAACGAGTTCGAGGTCCTCGCTCCGGCGTAGTCCTCGGGGTACGCCTCGACCGTTCCGCCGCCCGCCTGAGCCACGTAGCGCAGCGCCTCGCGGAGCGCCCGCGAGGCGATCCCTTCGCCTCGTCGCTCGCGGTCGATGAAGAAGCAGGTGATGCGCCAGTCGGGGGGCTCCCGGAGTCCCTTCTCGTACTCCTTCCGGCTTCGGATGTTGGGAAGCTCGGCCG
>JASHSA010000125.1 GCA_030037035.1 Thermoplasmata archaeon | reverse complement strand
CGAGCATGGCGTTCAGGAAGGATGAGCCGTCGAGGTCCGGACGTCGCGGCCGCGCCCGAAAGCTCTCTTCCAGCCTGGGGATCTCCGGGCCCAGGGCTCGCCTGAGCTTGGCGCGACCGCCGGAACGGCACCCTCGCTGGTCGCCACCCTCATCGCGTGGCAGGGCCCGGTTCCGCTCCGGCACGGTCCGGCGCGCGCACCACCGGTCGATCTCGGGGGGATCCGCTCAGGTTTGCTCCCGACCCGGGGGCGCGCCACGAGGTCGAGCGACGCACGGCGACGTCCACAAGATCGACGGCACGTCGTTCGGCCGTATCTAGGGTGGAACGCCCCTCCGGCACCACAGCGCGGGGTCGGCCGGTCGTCCGCGAGGCGGGCGGAGGCAGACAGGGCGAACCACGCGGTGGCCCGCAGGGGAGATCGGGAGCCGAAGGGCAAGGAGTTGCAAAGCCCAAAGTACTCCTCGCGCCCTGCGGCCCTTACCCTGGGGGAGGGAGAGCATGGCAGCGAAGCGGATGGCGCTCTGGGCGGCTCTCGGCGCGCTGGTCGTCGTCTCGGCGTCGATGGTCGTGGCCGGCGCAAGTGCGGCCTTGGGCCCGGCGAACGCCGCCGCGCCGGCGCACGCGGGGGAGTCGAACAACTCGACCGCAACGAACTACACGGTGACGTTCACCGAGACCGGCCTGCCGAGCGGTACCGGCTGGAGCGTGGTCGTCTCGATCACGTCGTGGTGGTTCCAGGACGGCGGGCACGCCTTCAACAGCTCCAACACGAGCACGCTGACGTTCTCGCTGCCGAACGGGACGTACCACTTCCGGGTCTTCCCGGCCAACGGCAACGAGTCGACCCCGGATCGCGGCACGTTCACGGTCAACGGGACCGCTCCCCCGCCGATCGCCGTGCACTTCGGCGCGCCGACGCTCTACACCGTGACGTTCGCGGAGAGCGGCCTCGCGAGCGGGACGGAGTGGGGGGTCTTCCTCTTCGCGACGAACGGCTCCCAGGCCTGCTGGGGTTGGTGGCATCGCTGCGACGGACCCGGGAACTACGGCGGCGGCCAGGGTCCCCCTCCGGGGCCTGGCGGCGCGGGGCACCACCACGGCGGAGGGGGCGGCTGGGGAATCTACTTCAACCGGACGAACGGCACGTCGCTGACGTTCCGGGTCCCCAACGGGACGTACAACTACAGCGTGCTCGAAGTCTTCGGCTACTCGGTCGTCGGCGCGGCGAGCGGTTCGGTCAACGTCTCCGGCGCCTCCCCCGCGCCGATCGCGGTGACATTCTCGGTCCTGCCGGTCTACTCGGTGACGTTCGTCGAGTCGGGCCTGCCGACCGGGACGAACTGGTCGGTCGAGGTCTTCGGGCACGGCGGCGTCGGCGCCCGTCACGGGAACGATCCCGCTCGGCACGAGGGCCGAAGGGGAGCGTACGGGACGACCTCCTCGACGTCGACGATCTCGCTCAACCTGACCAACGGAACGTACCGGTACCGGGTCGGATTCGTCGACGGCTACTACGCGAACGACTCTCGCGGCGCGTTCACGGTCGCCGGCGCCTCTCCGCCGGAGATCACGATCAACTTCACGGCGATCCCGACCTGGAACGTGACGTTCGACGAGCATGGGCTCCCGGCCGGCACCGATTGGGGGGTGGCGATCACCGGGCACGCGGCCCACGTTACGGGCAGCCCCAGCCGGCACGTCGTCGTGAGCGCGGCCTCGCGAGGCTCCGTGACCGTCTCCCTGCCGCGAGGGCACTACCGCTTCTCGGCGCTGAAGCTCAGCGGCTGGGAGGCGACCCGGGGACCCCACGGGGACCGCTTCGCGGTGGCGGGGAGCTCGCACGTGACGACCGTCCTCTTCACCCCGAGCCATGCGTCGCGCGACGGGACGAGGGCCGTACGGAGCGGGGCGCTCCCGGCGGCGACCGCGTCGGCCAGCGGCGTCGGAGCGCTGATCGCGACCGCTCGCGCTGCGTTCGCGGGCGCGCTTCCGGTCTGAGCGAGCGCAGGCTCAGGGGCGGGCAGGGAGCGCTCCGGCGCTCCGGGGTCGAGCCTGCTGGGTTTAACCCGCGGTCCCGCCGTCGACCTGCGACGGCGCACCGCTACTCGAGCTCGAACTGGACTATGACCAGCGCCGGGGCACCGTGCACGTTCACCGTGCCGGACTTGCTCCCCCGGGGCTTGTAGCCGGCCTCGGTCGCGACGCGGTACGTGTGTCGACCCGTCGGCAGCTCGAAGACGATGCTGTGGCCGGATTCGTTCGAGAGGGTCTTGCCCGCGATCGTGATCGACCACCGCTGGAAGTTCACGGGGATCCCTTGCTCGGTGAACGTGACCGCGAACAGCGCGGTGAACCGCACCTGGACCGTCCAGCCGTGTCCGGCCGTGAGGGCGCCGTTCGCCGAGCCCTTCGTCCCGCCGACGCTCACCCGCGTGGTCACTCCGGGGACCGGGGGCGGCACGGAGTAGAGATACGAGCCCCCGAACCGCGCCTCCGGGGTAAGGTTGGCGAAGCGGATACCGGTCGGCGCCCGCGCGCACTTCGCCCATCCCTCGAGTTCGGCGCACCAGACGTCGCCGCTGCCCTGGCCTAGGCCGGCCTCCCGGAACGTCGCCGTCGGCGTGTGACCGGAGACGAACTCGAGCGTCTCCCGAAGCGGGGAGCCGCTCACCGTCAGGAGTCCCGCCGGCGCGAGCGAGCCGGAGCCCCAGCGGTAGCCGTGGGGTCCCGTGATCAGGTAGGTGTACGTGCCGTTCGGGAGGTCGATCGTCCGGCTCGACGCTCCGACCGTGGCGTTGTCGAGCGGGGAGTACTTCGAGAAGTTGAGCGGTCCCGAGGAGTTCGTCAGCACGAGGTGCCAGAGCTTGTCGGCGTGGAGGCCCGAGACGCTCAGGACGACCGGCGAGAGCGGGGCGGTGAGCAGCGGGGCGTAGTCGCCGCCGACCGGGATGAACGGCGTCGTCAGGTTCTCGTCGAACGGGAGCGTGCCGTACGGGTTCGAGGCAAGCCCGTAGTCCCACCAGGAGTTGCCGCCCTGCGTCGAGCCTCCGACGACGCTCCCGGTGAGCGGGAGCGTGGGGAAGCCGGGGGCGTAGTTGACGGCCGACGCCGGCTCGGGAGTGATGTTCCAGCGGACGCTCGAGAGCTGGGCGTCCGAGAGGGGGTACTCGGCCGACGTGAACTCGAACGCGTCGACGCCGCCGTAGGGGATCCCGCCGGAGTATCGGGCGGTCGGTTGCTCCTTCAGCTCGAAGCGGTTGTTGTAGACGAGGTCGTGCGGCTCGCCGAGGGCCAGGCCGAGACTGTCGGTGTAGCTCTGGCCGTCGGAGCTCCCGCCCAGTTCGAACGTGTTCCCCCAGACGATGTTCGAGCCGCCGGTGACGTTCGCCGGCGAGAAGAACGGCCCGCCGGGCCACAGCACGAGGTCGGTGACCCCACGGCCCGGGAACGTGTTCCCGGCGATGAGGTTCCCCTCCGAGCCGACGAACGCGACGGCCGCCGGTCCGACCGTCGAGCTCTGGGGCTGCGCCGACCAGGGGCCGAACGTGCCGTCGACCAGCGCGACGCCGCTCACGTTGTCGAACCAGAACGCGAGACTGTTCGTCGCGGGGAGGGTCACGGGGCCGGTATACTGGGTCGTGTTCGTGTCGGTCAGGAACGACGCCGGCTCGCGGAACTCCGTCGTCGCGGTGGTTCCCACCAGCAGGACGCCCGGGTAGACCGCGTAGCCGTAGTCGTTGTAGAGGCCGAACGTCGACGGGAGGGCGGCCGGTTCGCTGTTCTCGATCACGTACGGTGACGTCGGGGTCCCGGCGCCCGACGTCGAGAGGGCGGCGATCTGCGAGTTCTCCCACGCCCAGAGCGGGGTGTAGATCCCGAGACCCTGGTCCGACGTGAGGCGGACGTCGATCGTCATCGGGCCGGTGACGTCGAGCGACGTCTCGCTGGGCGCGAATCCGCTCAGCTCGGTCTTCAGGCGGTAGCTTCCGGGAGCGAGCCAGAGCGTGGAGGTCGTCACGGTCGGGGCGATCGCCGCTTCCGGCGTGCCGTTCGGCCATAGGTCGCTGCCGACCGGGGTCACGATCTCGAAGGCGTTCGACGGCGTGGCGTCGATCGTCACCGGGAACGCCCCTTCGGCGCCGCTCGCGTTCCAGAGCCCGGTGAGGATGCTCGGGCCGGTCGTCACGGTGGCGTAGGTCGAGAGTCCCGCGACCCCTCCCGGGGCATCGCTCCAGGCGACGTTCGCCCCGACCGCCGTCTCGCCGGTCTCGCTGCCGAACGAGAACGCGGAGGGGACCGAGAGGTACCCGCCCCGTCCCCCTCGGGCCGAAGCGTTCCAGTAGGCGAGCCCGAGCTGGGCGTCCGCCGCGACGAGGTCGGCCTGGCTGCCGCCCCCGGTACCCCCGAGGTCGAGCTCGAAGTCGTTCGGCAGGCCGACCGGGTTGTACGCGCTCCCGTCGGCCGTGAACGACGCGGCGGTCGTCGCCCCGGCACCGTCGGCCGGCATCGAGTTGAAGACGACATAGTCGTACGGCTTGCTGAACGACTCCCCCGGGCCGCTGAGCTGGACGGAGAACTCGACGCCCTGCCGCCCGTCGGCGACCGTGGAGTTGAGGAAGAGCGTCAGGTCGAACGGATAGGTGATCGGCGTCGCGATCGGCAGGCTGGCGACGTAGACGTCGTCGTCCAGGATCTGGCCCCGGGGCCCGTGCGAGTAGATCGCCCAGATCAGCGGGACGTTGCCGGAGAAGTTCCAGAGGTTCGTCTCCAGGACCATGTAGTGCTCGGCCGGATAGTAGACGACCACGTTCTGGGCCCAGAACTCGTACGGCGTCCCCTCGAGCGGCCCTCGGGGCGCGGAGGTCTGCCCGAAGAGGTCGACGTCGGTGATCACCGCGTCCAGCTGGATCGCGAACCCGTCCGGCCCCTCGCTGCCGAGGTCGAGGTTGCGGATCCCCGTGGAGTTCGCGTCGACCGATCCCCGGACGCTCGTCGTCCGGAGCACCGAAGACTCCACGGCCCCGCCCGGACCCTCGGAGAGCCCGTAGTCCGCGAGGCCGATCGGAGCGGGCTCCCCGAGGTAGAGCGGGGAGACCGCCCCCGAGGCGCTGGCGCGGGAGACCTCGGCCGGAGAGGCCGGAGCGTGCGGTGGAAAGATCTCGCTCGGACAGACGCTAGGGGACGCCGACGGACCCTCCAGGTCCTCGACCACCGACTCGAACGGGTTCGTCGACCCGTCGGAGGACAGCGTGGCGTTCGGGAAGGACGTCGAATTCGTGCCGGAAGCGGCGGATTCGATCCCTTGCGGCGGCGACGACCCACCCGAGCTCCCTGAGCCCGCAAGGCACGCCGAGGTCGGCTCCGCGAGGCTGGTGGTCGCGAGTCCGGTCGTGGCGACGGACTCTGGTGTGCTGACGGAGGCCAGCTCGCTCGAGTTCACGCCCGCGCCGGCTCCGCCGGCGGAAACGGAGGTCGCCGACGTAGAGGTCGGGACGGCCTTCCCCGGCAGCGTCGCCGCCCCGCCGGCGACCAAGAGCGCGACCGCGAGGAGGACGACGGCACGGCGGGTCGGCCGTGGGTGCAAGCGAGCTTGCACGCTCTCCTGTATGGCCCGCGTCCCATCAGCCTTGCGGGGCTCCTCCGCCTCGCCGCCGCCACGCGGTGGGGCGGTCCACGATGGCCCACCTTGCGTTCGCGGCCGATGAGGTTGCGCGCCGTGATTCATCCTTCGAGGGCTCTGAACGCCTCAGCCCAGGGCGAGCCAAGCGACATGCCCGGCCAGCGGGCGCAGACTGCGACAGTTCCACTCCTCCGGCCGTAGAGCGCAGCTGGGGCCGGCGCGGCGTCGAGCACGGCGTCCGCCGAAGCGAGAGCGGTGCGGCCGACCCCGACAGGCCGGAGCGGTCAGTCGGTCTGGTTCGTCAGGAGGAACTCGTTGCCGTCCGGGTCGGCGATGACGGCACGGACGAAGCTCCCGACGGAGCTCTCGACGACCTCGGGCGCCCCGGTCACCGTCCCCCCGCGCCGGGCGATCTCCCGGCACGCCCCCGCCGGGTCGGGGTGGTGGAAGACGAGGCCGGAGACGGTTCCCGCCTCACGGCCGTGCTCCCCCGGTCCTTGGGCGTGCATCGTCAGGAGGGTCGACGTACCGGGGAGCGCGAAGACGAGACGGTTCGCCTTCACGTCGAACAGGAGCTCCTTGAGGCCGAGGACGTCACGGTAGAAGATCCGGGCGGCGGCGACATCCCGGATGTGGACGCTGACGGCGTGAAGCCCGTCGACCACCTCGCTCACGACGCTGGCGAGGCCGGAGGACCGTATACGCTCCCCGATGCGCCCTACCGGTCGCGGGCCCTTGGCCCGCCAAGGAGCGATACCCCGGAGACCGGGGGCGGGCCGATCGGTTCAGTCGACCCTGGGGGGTTGGCAGTGGGGGCAGACCGCAGGGCGACCGTCGGCGACGCTGCGCTCGAGGCAGGCGTCGCACAGCGAGCGATCGCAGACGATGCAGGTCTGCTCGGAATACGCGGCGACGGAGGCCCCGCAGCCTACGCAGCTCTCCCTGCGAGGAGCGCTCTCCTTGCGGGGCGGGGGGCCACGAAGTGCCGACTTCGGGGCCGATGCGGCCACGCTGCTCTGGAGCTCGGCGAGGACCGATTCGAGCTCTCGCATCGGCTCCTCCTGCCAGACCGGAGGCGGAGGAGCGACTTGGACGGGCGACGACGGCGCGCTGGTTCGGAGCGGGGTCGACGCCTTCGGGGGCGAGGGCGGAGGCGGCCCGGCCGAGCGGTTCAGGCTCGAAGCGGCCGACGGAGCGGCGTCGGCGCTCGCCGCCGTCGGAGGGACCCCCCGGACGGCAGGGGCTGCCTCGGCAAGGATCTCGGCGCTGGCTGCCCGGACCAACGAGGGGTCGACGGCGGGCGTGACCGCGGTCGGAGCGGGCGGCTCGGCTTCCATCTCCGTCTCCCCCTCCTCCGCTTGATCTTCCGGCAGCCCCTCCGACCAGGGAGCCTCTGGGGCGGATTCGGGGGTCGTCGCGCCCTGATGCCAGAGCTCCCACTCCGCACGCGGTACCAGCACCTGGTCGGGGTCCGCGCTAGGGGCCGGGGCCTCGGAGTCGTCGACGAGCGTCAGGGCGATGCCTCCTCCCCCGAGAGTGACGCCCAAGGCGGCAGCGAGCGTCCAGAGCGCGAGCCTTGAGCGCCCGATCGTCGCCGCGTCCGCGTGCAACCAGACGGCGAGCCCGAGACACGTCCCGGCGGCGAGCAGGATC
>JASHSA010000124.1 GCA_030037035.1 Thermoplasmata archaeon | reverse complement strand
GGGAGGTGCGCGGCGCCGAGGCGTTCATCGTCTTCCAGGCGATGGCGACCGGGAAGACCTGCTACACGACCTTCCACGCGGAGAGCGTGAGCGCGATGGTCCACCGGATGGAGAACCCGCCGATCTCCCTCCCGCGCTCGCTCGTGAGCGCGCTCAACCTCGTCCTGCTGCAGCGCCAGGTCAAGGTGGGGAACAAGATGACCCGCCGCGTCCAGTCGCTGACGGAGATCGTCGGGCTGGACCCCGAGACGAACGAGCTGATCACCAACTCCGTCTACTCCTGGAACCCGGCCGACGACACGTTCCTCTTCTCGGGCCACTCCTACGTCTACGAGCGCGTCGCGATCATGAAGAACTGGACGATGCGCGAGCTCGAGAAGGACGTCCGCAACCGGGTGGAGGTGCTCGAGTACCTCGCCTGGAGCGAGGCCCGCGCCACGCGCGAGCACCCGTTCACGCACCGCGACGTCGGCCAGATGGTCTCGTTCTACTACAAGGAGCCGGAGAAGGCGCTCGCCGAGGCGCAGGCGGTCGTCGCCGCGGGCCGACCGGCCGCCCCCGAGCGCTAGACGGACGGCGGTGCGGCGGCGCGACCCCGCGCGGCCGCCGGCCGGCCCGTTCGCCCGGATCCCGCTCGGCGGGGAGCGCTCGGTCCGGCTCTACTGCGAGGACGCCCTGGAGGCGCTTCCCCGCCGCGCGCCGCACCCCTCGGTCGTCGTCACGAGCCCGCCGTACAACCGTCGCGTCCCGTACGCGAGCTACCGGGACGACCGGCCCCGCGCGGAGTACCTCGCCTGGATCCGTCGCCTCGGCGGGACGGTGGCGCGGCTCCTGGAGGACGACGGCTCGTTCTTCCTGAACCTCGGCGGCTCGCCGAGCGACCCCTGGCTGCCGTGGGACGCCGCGCGCGAGGTCGGCGCGTCGCTCGTGCTGCAGAACGTCCTGCACTGGATCAAGTCGATCGCGATCGACCGGGGCGCGGCGGGGAGGGGCGAACGGTCGCTCGCGTTGGGGCACTACAAGCCGCTCGTCTCGTCGCGGTACGTCCACGGCGCGCACGAGTACATCTTCCAGTTCTCCCACCGGGGGGACGTCCCGGTCGACCGGCTCGCCGTCGGGGTCCCGTACCAGGACCGCTCGAACGTCCGGAGGTGGCGGCGCCCGGCGTCCGAGCTGCGCTGCCGCGGGAACACGTGGTTCCTGCCGTACGGCACGATCCGCCTGCGGGCGCGCGACCGCCCCCACCCCGCGACGTTCCCGGTCGAGCTTCCCGAGTGGTGCGTCCGGCTGCACGGGCTCGGCCGGACCCGCCAGCTCGTCGACCCGTTCGTCGGGATCGGCTCGAGCGCCGTCGCGGCGGCGCGCCTCGGGCTCGACTTCGTCGGCTTCGACCTGGACGCCGGCTATCTGGAGGTCGCCGCCGAGCGGGTCCGCTCGGAACTGGCGGCCGCGAGCCGCTCCGGCGGCCGGTCGGCCCCCCGGCCGAGTACGGGAGCCGGGGCGGGCTCGCCCTAACGCTCGCCGCGGTCGCCGGCGTCGCCTTCGGCGCCCCCGGCCGGCGGCGTCCAGGACCTCATCGGGGTCCGTCGGACCCCGGCCGCGGCGGCGAAGGCGTTCTTCGTCCCTTCCTTCGCCTTCTTGCCCGCCGTGACGACCGCGTCGCGGGCCGCGCCGGCGGCGCGGGCGGTCCCGGAGCCGATCGCGGTCCCTGCCTCGGCGAGCCGGTGCGGCAGGCGGCGGAGCTCCTCGTCGACCGAGCGCCCGAGGTTCGCGAGGTCGTCCTCGATGTCGAGGGCGAGCTCGCGCGTGTCCCGCGCGGTGGCGGTGCCGAGCTGCTCGATCTTGCGGTCCAACTGGGAGATCTCGCTCGCGAAGTCGTGTCCGAGCCCGCCGGCCGCCCTCCGCAGCTCGTTCAGGTGACGGCGGAACTCGGCCGGGTCCCGGCTCTCGGACATAGGTGCTCCGGAGGCCCTGGCGTTCTCGTCCGATAAAGCCCTAGCGTTCGAGCGGCGCCGGCTCAGCCGCCCATCCGTCGGTCGCCGCGGCGTCGGCGGGAGCGGCCCGTGCGGGGGGTCGCGGGGACCGCGGCGGCCGGGGGCGGGACGCGCGGACGCTGCTCGGACTCGGTCCCGTGGGCCCAGCGCACGAGCAGCTCGATCCCGAGGTGGGTCGGCTCCGTGACAACCATCTCGCCTCCGAGCGTTCGGGCGATCGACCTCGCGGCGGTCTCGTACTCCGGGTGCTCGCTCTTCAGCAGGATCACCGCGCTCCGGAGCGGAGCGACGGTCGCGAGCTCGCGCGCCCGCTCGAGCGCGTGCTCCATCGCGACGTCGAGCTGGCCGGAGCGGACCTGGCCGAGCTCGTCGGTGTACGCCTCCGGCAGCCCGTCGGTGATGACGAACAGCTCCCGGCGGCTCGCGCGGGACGACTGGAGGAGGAGGTGGGCGGCTCGGAGCGCCTCCGCGGTGTTCGTGAACGCCCCCGGTTTGCACTCCCAGAGCTCGACCAGGTCGAGCGCCTGGACGGTGTTGTCGAACGCGAGGACGTCGATCGTGGCGTCCGGGTACCGCCGGCGCACCGCGACGTACAGCGCGAGCAGCGCCTTCTTCGCCGCGTCGAGCTTGCCTCCCTCGGCCATGCTGCCGGAGCGGTCGAAGGCGACGACGACGTGGACCCGCTCGCTCGTGATCTCGCGGTAGACGTAGCTCGTCTCCTCGTCGATGTGGCGGGAGCCGACCAGGCGCGCCTCGAGGAGCGAGCTCGGGACGTCCAGGCGGGCGATCTCCTCGGCCCGGCGCAGTCGGGCCTTCTCGTAGATGCCGGTCGAGCCTCCTCCGCGGAGCGAGAGCCGGACGTCGCCGGGGAGCTGACGGCTCGTCTCCTCCAGGAGCAGGCGGGCGAACCGCTCGACCAGCCCGTACGTCACCGCGAGGTCGCCGCCGCGCTCGGAGACGAAGCCGCGCTCCTTGAGCTCGCGCTCGAGACGACGCTGCTCGGCGTCGCGGACGATGCGGTCGGTGTCGCTCTCCGCCCGCCGTTGCGCCTCCTCGCGCTCGCGCTCGAGCTGCTTGCGCTGGGCCTCGGCCTGGCGCCGCTTCTCCTCCGCCTCCCGCTCGAGGTCCTGCTCGCGCCGGCGGATCGTCTCCTCGACGCGGTCGGCGAGCTCCCGTCGCTCCGGCGTCGACAGGCGGGCGAGCGCCTCCCCGAGCTCGGAGTCGCCGAGGCTCCGGCCGTCGGCCGTCGCGAGGGCGAGCGGCACCGTCCGCTCGCGGCGGGGAGGCGGGGCCGCACGACGCTCCCGGGAGAAGAGGCCCCGAAGCCAGGCGAAGAAGCGGCGGAACGCGGCGACGATCCGGGCGAACACCCCCAGCCGGGGCGCGGGCTGGTTCCACGACGCGTCCGGGACGAGCAGGGCGTCCCGCACGTCGTCCCAGAGGTCGGTCGGCGGGAGCTTCGACCAGTCGACCGCCCTCGAACGTCGCAGGCGTTCCTCGAGGTCGGCGATCCGCTGGGCGATCTCCGCGTCCGAGCGCTGGGAGAGCGACTCGAGCTCCGCGGCCTCCCGGTCGTACGTCTCCATCCTCCGGGCGACCTGGCGCGACGCCTGGCGCCGGAGGCGGTCGCGAAGCCGCTCGAGGCGCGTGCGGAGCTCGCCCTCCTGCTCGGACTTCGCCCGGAGGAGCTCCCGGGCGGCGTCGACGCCCCCCTCCGCCAGCGCACGGACGAGCTCCTCCCGCGCGACGGCGTCCAGGAGGTCGTCCGAACGGACGTCGTCCGGGAACGCCGCGCAGTCCGGCAGGGTGATCTCGGGGCTAGAGGGGGGCGTCGTCGCGGTCCTCCTCTTTGCAGGAGAACAGCGAGAACTCCTCCAAGAGGCGGAAGACCTGGACCCCCGCCTCCGTCGGCGGGGTCGGGGGGTCGGGGCGCTCGCGCTCGGCGACGTACGACGAGAACGCGCGGAAGCGCGGGAACAGCGAGGCGTCCTGGGCGAGGTTCGTCACGAGCGTCGCGTCGTCCTTCAGCCGCCGGCCCTCCCCGACGAGCGCCTCGGCGTCCTTCGCCTGCTCCTTGAGGGTTCCCGAGTAGTAGCGGCACCAGTAGACCCCGGCGCTGCGCTTGAGCGCCGGCTCGACGTACTGGCCGATGAACTCCTCGACCCGCTTCGCGTTCTGCCGGAACGAGTCGCCGCTGCGCGCGCGGATCCGCCCCCGCATCGCGTGGAGAAGGCCGGCCCGCAGGTCGGCGCCGGTCGCGACCTGGTGGCCGGCGAGGAGCGCGATCGCGCTCGTCCGCTCGGCGACGTCGATCAGCGTGCGGTTCGAGCCGACCTCCCCGACGTCCGGGTTCTCCTCCCCCATCCGAAGGCGCCAGGACTCGATCACCCGCACGCCGGCGTCGGTCAGGACCTCGGGGACGTAGACGTCGCCGGTCCGCTCGCGTCCGAGCTCGACGATCCGGCGGTTGTCGGCGTGGCGGTCGTTGAAGCCGACGTGCAGGCTCGTGAGGCGGTCGGAGAGCGGGTCGTTGATGTTGTCGAGGTCGGAGAGGTTCGACGTCGCGACGGCCACGAACGACGCCGGGAAGCTCTCGCGCGACTTGGACGGGGTCACGGTCCCCTCCTGGAGCGCCTGCAGCAGGACGTTCTGGGTCCCGAGCGGGAGCTTGCCGATCTCGTCAACGAGGAGGAAGCCGCGGTTCGCCTGGAGGAGCTTGCCCGGCTCGAGGACGAGCGGGCTCATCGGGTCGCCGACCTCCTCGAGCTTGCGCAGGTTGATGTTGCCGGTCAGGTGGTCGGGGAAGACCTCGGAGCTCCCCTGGACCCGCGCGAAGCCGAACCCCTCCCGCAGCACGACGTAGAGGCCCGGGACCCGCGCCGGGTCGACGATCGTCGCGTCGAACTTGGCGAGGTCGCCGCCGGGCGCGAACCGGCGCCGACAGATCGGGCACGGAGGGAACCGCGCCCCGACGACCGGGTCGACGATCGCGAGGGGATGGTCGAGGACCGGGCAGCCCTCCACGACCCAGGCGCCCTTGGGGAAGAGGTCCCACAGGTCCTTCGCGAGGCTGGTCTTGCCGGCGCCGCTCGGACCGAAGAACAGGACGTGCGCCCCGGAGACGAGGGCGGCGATCAGGTCCTCGTACGTCGGCTCCGGGAGGATCGTTCGGGGGAACAGCGCGCGGAGCGTCTCCCCGCGGTCCAGGCCGCGGGCCCGCAGGGTCTCGAGCGCCTT
>JASHSA010000123.1 GCA_030037035.1 Thermoplasmata archaeon | reverse complement strand
TAGAGGAATCCCGTCTGTCGGGCCAGCTCCACCGCGCGGCCCAGCACCTCGGCGGCCTCCGTCACGTTCCCCTGGGAGGCGGTCTGCGTCGCCGTGCTGACCAGGTCGTGAAGCGGAGGAGGCAGGGGCTCCTGCGTGGGGGCGAGGAGACCCCGAGCGAGGTCGATCGCCCTCGGAAGGTTGGCGCGGGCGAGGGCCAGGGCGATCATCGGCCACAGCGCCATCCAGTCGACCGGATAGCGCTCGGGAAGACGCGCCCAGGTGTCGAGGGCGTCCTGGCCGAGGGCGTCGACCCGGTCGACCTCGCCGGCCCGCCAGAGAAGCCACGCCTCGTTGGCGCTCGCGAACGCCTCGTACTCCGGGAGCTCCGCCTGAACGGCGGCGCTGCGCGTCGACGCTACGAGCCGACGAGCCTCCTCGACGTCCCCGGTCCGCCGGGCGACGGCCAGGAGATAGTTGTTCGCCCGCGCGATGGTGGTGAACTGCCGGGTCTTCTCGGCCAGCTCGAGCGACGCCGTCAACTGGACGCGGCCCGCTTCGAAGTCGCCGTGCCAGTACAGCATGAACCCGAACGTGAGCAGCTCGGCGAGCGGCATCTCGGTCTGGCCCTTACTGGCGCGTTCGCGTGCCGAGTGCTCTAGGGATCTCCGATAGAACCCCAGCGACTCGTCGGTGACCGTCCGGTCCCGGCGCCATCCGTGGAGCGCCAACATGGAGAAGAGCTGGGCCTGGTCGCCGTCCGACTCGCTGGCCTCGAGGACCGGCCGGACCCGCTCGAGGATCCGAGCACGGCCGTCGGTGTCGTTGAGCCAGTACGTCGCGCTGAACAGCACGTGTTGGACCTCCTTCCACGCCGACCACCATGCGGCCCCCCGCTCGGCGGACGCCAGGCGCTCCAGCAACGCCCCCGCCTGCTCCGCCTCCTCCTGGGCGCCCTTGTAGTCGTTCGTCCTTTGCCGCGCTTCGGCGGCATACGTCAGGAGGCGGGCGGCGTTCGTCGGGTCTCGGGACCGGGCGAGGGTCGAGCCTCGAAGGTGGCTGGCATGGGACCTATCGTACTGCGCGAGGCTGTACTGCTCGTTCCCCAGCTGCTCGTAGACCGAGGCGCCCCGCGTCTCCCACTCGGCTCGCTCGGAAGCTTCGGCCACGGCGGTTTCGACCAGCGAGGCGGCGCGCTGATAGGCGTCGATCGCCTGCTCGTGGGCGAAAACCTCTCGGGCCCGAGCTCCGGCGCGGCACGACCACTCGAACGACTTCGCGGGCTGGGCTCCCAGGAGGTAGTGCTGGGCCAGCTCGGCCGCACGGGCCTCCGCTCGAGCGCCGAGGCGAGCCTCCAGGACCTCCCCGGCCCGCCGGTGGAGACGTTGCCGACGCCCGAGGGAGACCGCCGAGTACAGGACCCCCTGGAGGTGTTCGTCGGCGAGCCGGTACACCGGTCGGCCGGGGGCGAGCTCCCGTTCGACGAGCAGCCGCGCGCGTAGCGCGGCCTCGGTCAGGGCCAGCAACCGGCCCTCGTCCGTCCCGCACAGCTGCCGCAGGTCGTCGAGCTCGAACTCGTTGCCGAGGATCGACGCCGTCTCCAGGACCTCCTGGAGCTCCGGTCCGAGACGCCGCACCCGGCGCAGTACGGTCTCCTGGACGGTCGGCGGGATCGAGACGCTCGAGCCGGGCTGGACCGCCCAGCCGCTGGCGGTCCGGACCAGGGCCCCCTCTTCGCTCAAGGAGCGCAGGACCTCCTCGACGAACAGCGGGTTGCCTCCCGTCTTCTCGGCGATCTCCGGCGAGAGCTCCTCGGAGACCGAGGCACCCCCGAGGACCGCCTCCACGAGGGTGTGCGTGTCGTCCGCCCCGAGGCGGGGAAGCGCCACCTCGTTGAGGCGCCGCTTCACCCTCAGGTCGAGGAGGGCGCGGCGGAGCGGGTGGTCCGCGTCCAGCTCGAGGTCGCGGTACGTCAGCGCCACGACGATCGGGAGCTCGGCGACGCGGTCGCTGAAGTACTGAAGGAACGAGAGCGTCTCTACGTCCGTCCACTGGAGATCGTCGAGGAGCAAGGCGAGCGGCGCTTCCCGAGACAGGTTCTCTAGAAACCGCGAGAGCCCGGTGAAGAACTGGAGGCGGGCCCGGTCGGGAGGGAGCTCGGGGACCGGCGGCCCCGGGCCCAGCCGCTCGGCGATCTCCGGCAGCAGGCCCGAGAGCTCCCGGGCGCAACCGTCGGCGGCCTTGTAGAGCAAGGGGCTTGGGGCGTCCCGCAGGAGCTCCCGGGCGACCTCGGCCCAGAGCGCGTACGGTCCCGTCTGCACGTTCTCGAAAGCGCGGGCTCGTGCGACCCGAAACCCCCGCCGAGCGGCCAGACGAAGGGCCTCCTCGGAAAGGCGCGTCTTCCCGACCCCGGATTCCCCCATGATCGCGACGATCGCTCCGTGCTTCTGGGCTGCCTGGGCGACCGCCTGGCGCAGGCGTCCGAGCTCGGTCGTTCGGTCGGTGAACGGGGTGACCCGCGCCGCGGGGGCGCTGTGCCACGGAAGGTCCAGGCTGTAGACCGCGATCGGCGTGTCGATGTTCTTCAGGAACGCGTGCTCGAGCCGGGTCGCAGGGTAGGGGATCTTGTTGCCGACCTGCTCGAAGACGACCCCGCTGAGCGCCACGCCGGCCGGCTCCGCGAGCGGCTCGATCCGGGCGGCGATGTTGACCGTGTCGCCGGCGACGTCGTCCTCCTCGTGAACGACGTCGCCCACGTGGATCCCGACACGGGCCTCCAGCTTGGGTCCCCGGCGGCCGGCGTTCGACTCGTGCAGCTCTCGCTGGAGCTCGACCGCGCATTCGGTCGCCTCCAGCGCGCTCTCGAACTCGGCGAGGACGCCGTCGCCGAGGGTCTTGACGATCCGACCCCGATGCCGCACGACCTGCGCTCGGAGCCGCGCGTGAAGCTCGCGTGCGTACTCGAGGGCGAGCGGCTCGTCGTGCTGGCTCAGCGAGCTGTAGCCGACCATGTCGGCGAACGCGATCGCCGAGAGACGACGCGTCGCCTGCGGCGCCATCCTGCGCGGGATGCACTCCTCGCTCTATCTGTTTCCTCCAGGCCGAACCCGGGGCTCTTCGCCTACCTGCAGGCCCGCCGACTCCGAGGTCGGGCCCCGGCGCTCGGCCGCGGCCCGCAGGACCGGCGTCGTGACGCTCAGAGCCGGCGCGCCGTGTACATCGGCGTCAGCATTGGGATCCTAACCTTCCCGCCGAACTCCTCGTCGACGACCCGCGCGAGCTCCGCGAGAAACCACGTGCGGCTCCGTCGCGGCAGGACCAGGACGTCGGAGAACGTGCCCCAGAGCGCCCGCACGCGCGAGGTCCCCAAGGTCACGGACCACCGGATGTCCTCCCGTGCAACCCGGTCGAACCGCCCGACCGAGCGAAGGGCTCGGAGTCGCTGACGGCGATCCCTCTCGGCCCACGCCCTAGTGTCGGCAGCCCCGGACCGGCGCATGGCCCTGGGTCCGAGCTTGCGGTAGAGCGGCTGGAGAGCGTCGTGGAAGTCATCGTGACGGTACGGGTCGAGGTGGAGGTTGTTCCAGGTCGCCCACCATCCGCCGGGCCGGAGGGCCCGGGCGACCCTTCGCAGGGCGGTGCGCTCGGGCAGCCAGTGAAAGCTCGAGGCGGCTAGGCCGAGGTCGAAGCTCGCGCGGGGCAGCGAGGCGCGCTCGAACGGGACGGTGAGGATGTGGAACCGGTCCCCTCGCGAGGAAAGCGAACCTCGGAGGTATCGCGCCATCCGCCGATCGGCCTCGACGAGCGTCATCGGCCCCGCGCCGCGTCGCAGGAGCTCCCGCGTCGCGATCCCCGTGCCGGGACCGATCTCGAAGACGGTCGGCCCGGCAGAGAGACCACACCGGCGGGCAAGGACCTCGTAGACCCGAGCCGGGTACGGAAGGCGCGCTCGGGCGTACGCCCCGGGGTCCCGGCCAAAGACCCCGGCGCGAAGGCGTCGAGAGACTCGCGCGGGCACCGGAACGGCGTCGGTCCTGCGGAGATAAGCTGCCGGCCCCGAGGTCGGGGCGCCGTACCAGAGGCGCGGTCACCCGACGCCAGGGCCGCCGCTGTCGGGAGACGGAGCGGACCCGGGAGGCGGCTCGGGGGCAGGAGGCGCGGACGGAGGGACCTCCTCGGGGGCCCGCGGCCGAACGAGCACCGCGAGGCCTCCGCAGACCGCCCCCAACCCGATCAGGACGAGCCCCAGCAGGGGCAGCGCGGAGGTGAGCGTCGTCGTGACGGTCGGAGGGGTGGTCGAGGAGCTGACCGCGTAGAAGACGAGACTGCCGCCAGCGGGTATCGTGAACGAGTACGACCCGCTCGTCCCGACCACGTCGGCGACCGTCCGGTTCGTGCCGCAGTCCCGCGCTTGCTGCTCGGAGCCGTGCGCGCTGTCGAGCTCGTTGGGGCTGACGCTCCGCGAGCAGGTGACGGCGACGAACGTGACGGTCGACGGCGACGACCAGCTGAACCTTGCGTTGGTGCCGCCCGGCAGGGAGAAGCCGGAGTGATAGACGTTGTAGACCGGCTGGCAGTCGACGCACTCCCCCGGGGCGAACGCCCGAAAGCTGGCGTTGCTCGGGAACGCCGGCACCACCAGCAGCACCGCGCCCACGACCGCCAGGACGACCCCGATCACGAGCCAGCCCTTCCGCATGCCGGTACTCCGGAGCTCTCCGTTGGAGGTGCAGCTACTTCAGCCCGGCGGCGACCCCCAGGGAAGCGTTCTCGCCACGCGGTCGGCGCTCCCTTGCCGTTCGGCCGGGCTGCGGTCACGGGAGAGGCGAGCCGGGGACCGGCGGGGAGACCAGGACCGGGGTCGTGTCGCGAGAGGACCCGCCCGAAGCGAAGAAGCCTTGAAGGAGGATGCCGATTCGGTTTTGAGGTAGGTCGTGGCGGCGCGTCTGCTCGCCCTGCTCGCGGCGGTAGCCGTCCTCGTTCTCAGCTCGTCCCTCGCCGGGGCGTTCGGCGGGAACGGCTCGGCGCCGAGCGCCGTGGGGGCCGCGGGGCTCTCGGCGGCACCGGCCGTGACCGCGCAAGGGCCGTCGGCGGCGGTGGCTCCTTCGGTGGGGTCCTCCACTCCGCTGCCGATCTTCTCCCCGGTGGGGGTCCTCATGGACGCGACGAACGCGACGGCGCTCGTCGAGTCCGAGTACGGCGACAACCTGACGGAGGTTTCGCTCAAGACCGATGCGGTCACCTCGGTGGTCGGGATCGGCGACGAGCCGTACCCGCAGGCGCTCGCCCTCGACCCGATCAACTGGACCGTCTACGTCGCGAACTCGGGCTCCGGCAACGTCAGCGTCGTGTCGGTCGGCGGGGCGGACGTCCTCGCCTCGGTGACCGTCGGCGCCTCGCCGGACGCGGTCGCCTTCAACCCCGCCACCAAGGACATCTACGTCGCGAACAGCGGCTCGAGCTCGGTCAGCATCATCTCTCCCGCGGCGAAGATCCCGGAGGTGATCGCGACCGTCCCGGTCGGGCCGGACCCCGACGGCTTCGCGGTCGACACCGCGACCCACGACGTCTTCGTCGCCTGCGCCGGGTCCACGAACGTCACCGTGATCTCCGGCAAGACGAACTCCGTCCTCCGCACCGTCCCCGTCGGCCTCGAGGCCGGGGCCTACGGGTCGATCCTCTACGACCCGACGACCAAGGACGTCTACGTCGCGAACGCCGGCTCGCACAACGTCAGCGTGATCGGCGGGAAGAACCTCACCGACTACGCCTCGGTGACGGTCGGCTCGTCCCCGGACGCCCTGGCGCTCGACAGCAAGACCGACCAGCTGTTCGTCGCCAACCGCTTCTCGGACAACGTCTCGGTCATCGCGGCGAAGAACGGGACGATCGCCGGCTCGGTCGACGTCGGGAGCCAGCCGGGCGTCCAGGGAGGGCTCGCCGTCGACCCGACGGTCGGCCTCGCCTACGTGACGAACTCCGCCTCCGACAACGTGAGCGTCATCTCGGTCGCCGACCTCAAGGTCGTCGACACGGTGGCGGTCGGCGAGGACCCGGTCGCCGTCGAGGTCGACCCGGTCGGGGAGAGCGCCTGGGTCGCGAACGAGGGTTCGTCGACCGTCTCAATCTTCCAGGTCTCGCTCGTGACGTTCGACGAGAAGGGACTCCCCAAGGGCGACAGCTGGTCGGTCTCGATCGGCGCGCCGCCGGTCTCGGTGTCGGCGACGGTCGGCCGCGGCAAGAGCTCGGCGTCGCTGTACCTCGAACCCGGCGCCTACCCCTACACCGTGACGCTCCCGAGCAGCTTCGGGGTCGCGCGGGTCACGGGGACGAACGCGCCCAGCCAGAGCGCGATCGACGTCTCGGGGGCGACGTCGACGTTCACGATCACGGTCGGTCCGATCGAGAGCCTGACGTTCAAGGAGGTCGGCCTCCCGGCCCATGCGGTCTGGGCCCTCCTCCTGCAGTCGGCGCTGTCGACCGGGGGGCCGCTGGCCCAGAACGCCACCACCAACATCACGTCGATGACGTTCGAGGTCGTCAAGGGCTCCTGGCATTACGACCTGACGAAGGTGCCGAGCCCGTACGTCACCTCCAAGCTCGAGGGGGGGGTCACGGTCGGCGTCCACGCGGTCACGAAGACGCTCCGGTTCAAGGAGGTCGCCGCGACCGTCCTCTTCGAGGAGGCCGGCCTGCCCTCCGGGACGTTCTGGCAGGTCAACGTCACCGGCCCGGTCGACGTCAGCGTCTCGTCGGAGAACTCGACGATCGCCTTCGCGCTCCCGAGCGGCACCTACAGCTTCGAGGTCTGGAACTTCACCAACTACAACCCCTACCCCGAGACGGGGACGTTCACGGTCGTCGCGCCCCACCACAGCGCCTACGTCGTCACGGTCAGCTACGCCTACAAGACCTGACCGGCGCGCTCCTCGCGCTACCCTCGTTGTCGACCGAAGCTCACGGTCCTGTAGAAGGGGCGCCGGATCGGCCCACCGGAGCCCGCCCTCCGGCGGCGGCAACCTCGGCCCCGACGCCCTGCGTCCGTCTCGACCGCGCTCCCTCCTCGCCAGCGCCGCCGACCCGCGCCCGTGCGCTCGCCGCCCCGTCCCCTCGCGGCGGAGCGCGCGCTTCGCGGTGGGGAAGGCAGGCCGTGGCCCCCTCGGAGCTCTCGCCGAGCCGACCTCGGGCGGGAGCCGGCCGGCCCGGCTCCCCGGCGCCACCGAGGCGCTACGACCTCAGGTCTTCGGGGTGAACTTGACGCTCACCGAGATGGGGGCCCCGTCGACCTTGAACGCCCCGGAGGCGGGCGAGGCGACGACCTTGGAGGTCTCTCCGGTGACCTTCCCGACGTGGAAGCTGTAGCTGCCGTTCTTGAGGTAGAACGTGATCGTGCTCGTGGTCGACGTCTCCGAGTGTCCGCCGGCCGTCACCGCCCAGGTGAACGCGCCGGTCAGGCCGGTCTCGGTGAACGTCACGGTGAAGGCGTACTCGACCGAGATCGACGCGCTGTGCGCCAGCGCGATCGACCCGCTCGAGCCGATCACCGTCTTCCCCTCGCGGACGATCGTAGTGAGCCCCGAGATCGCAGTGACGGAGTAGGCGTACGTCCCGGGCGTCAGGTTCGGGACGACAATCTTCGTCGTGGTCGTGCAGGTGAACGCCCCGATCGTCGCGCACCACCGGCTCCCGCTCGCGAGGCCGGTCTCGTGGAACGTGATCGCGCCGGTCGACCCTGCGAGGAAGACGACCGACGTGCTCACCCCGGCGCCGTTGACCGCGAGGGAGCCTTGCGGCGCGAGCACCGAGGAGACCCGGAAGCCGCTCGGGCCCTCGATGAGGTAGGAGTACGAGCCGTTCCCGACCAGGAAGGTGATCGACGTCGCGGTCGACGCGGTCACGGTGTTGTCGAGCGTCACGGTCCACGTCTTCGGGTGCTTCGTCACCGGGAGCCCGGTCTCCGAGAAGGTGACCGCGTAGGTGACGAGCCGGTACGGGGCGGCGACGGCCGTCGCGGCGCCGTTCACCGTCACCGAGCCCGACGGAGAGACCGGCGCGTAGCCGGCGATCGCGTGCAGCGTGTAGGGGAACGTCCCGTTCGGCAGCTGCACGGTGATCGTCGTCGTCTTCGAGGACGGCGACTGCGCGTTGACCGTCAGGCTCCAGAGGGAGCCGCTCGGCAGGCCCGACTCGGTGAAGACGACCGCGTAGGTGACCCGCGTGAACGGCACGGCAAGACTGAGGTTCGCCCCGTCCACGACCTGCGTGCCGGTCTCGTGGGCGGTCGAGTAGCCGGCGACGTAGCCGACCTTGAACGCGTAGCTGCCGTTCGGGAGGACGAACGAGACCGACGTGGTGTTGGTCGTCTCGGTGGTCCCGTTCAGGGTGAACGACCAGTTCGTCTCGGCGGGCAGGCCGGTCTCGGTGTAGACGATCGAGTAGGTGACCTGCGTGTAGACGACCGTCGGCTCCGAGAGGCTGGCGCCGCTCACGTCGATCATCCCGTGGTACGGCAGCGTCTTCTGGTTCCAGCCGGAGACCGTCACGATCGTGTAGCCGTAGCTGCCGTTCGGCTCGGCGAACTGGACCGAGTCGGTGCCGCCGTCGGCGACGACCGACTCCTGGTTCCCGCCGACCTGGACCTCGAAGACCTCCCCGACGGGCAGCCCGGACTCGGAGAAGACGACCGCGAACGTCGACTTGGTGTACATCAGCGTCGGCTCGGCGATGCTCGCCCCCGCGACGACGACGTTGCCCGAGGGGGCGATCGTCCCCTGCTGCCAGCCGGGGACCTTGGTGACCGTGTACGGGTAGGTCCCGTTCGGAAGCCCGGTCCAGGTGAGGGTGCCCTTCTCGTTGGTCGTGGTGAGCGACATCGGGACCCCTCCGAGGCTCACCGCGAACGTCTGGCCCGCGGGGAGGCCGTCCTCCGAGAACGAGACGCTGTAGGTGACCTCGGAATAGACGAGCGTCGGCTCCGTCACGGCGGCGCCGTGGACGGTGACGCTACCGCGGTAGGGGAGGGTCGACTGCGCCCAGCCGGAGATCGCCGCGATGTGGTAGAGCTCCGTCCCGTTCGCCGCCTGGAACGTCAGCGTGTCGGTCCCGCCGTCGGTCGTCAGCGCCTGCGCGGAGCCGTTCAGCGAGACGTTGAACGTCTGACCCACCGGCACGCCGCTCTCCGAGAACGACACGGGGTAGGTCGTCTGCGTGTAGGCGAGGGTCGGCTCGAGGATCGACACCCCGTTGACGGTGATGCTCCCCTTGTACGGGAGCGTCGACTGCTGCCAGCCGGCGATCCCGTGGATCGTGTAGGCGTACGTCCCGTTCGGCTCGGAGAAGACCACGGAGTCGATCAGCCCGTCGGTCGTGGTCGAGCTCGTCGAGCGTCCCAGGGTGATCTCGAAGTCCTTGTTCGCGGGGAGGCCGGACTCGTAGAACGTGATCACGTAGGAATGCGGTCCGAGCTGGACATGCGGGGCGGAAGGAAGCGCTTCCCGCGGGAGGGTCGCGGCGCCGGACGGCGCCGAGCCGTGCGCGACGGCGGGGGCGGTCGCGAGGACCACGAGCGACGAGGCGGCCAGTACCACTACGACGAGGACGACGCCGAGCCTGACGACGCTTTCACGCGTCATGGGCGGTAATCCGGCAAGCGCTACATAATCTTGCCTCGAGCGCGCCGGACCCCCCGCCGGCGCGCCTCCGGGCGCTCCGAGCCCGTGCCGCGAGGTGCCCCACCGCCGGCCGGCGCCGCCGCATCCCGGACGGGCCGCCCTGGGGCGGTTCGACCGTCATCCCCCGACCGACCCTGCGGCCTCGATGCGGTCCAGGGCGGCTCAGGGCAGTACTCCGATGCGAGCCGGGCCCGGAGCGGTCTCGGTCCGCCGGGGGGAGGCGCCCCCGTCGACCCCTGCGCCGTCATGGGTCGCGTGCGCTCCCCCCGAGGAGCCTCCCCTCGCCTCCTGCCGCGCGCCCAGGGACCCCCTTCTCGTGATGCTCGGGACCGGCGGCGGCGGTCGCTCCGGACCGCGAGGAGCACGGCTTCATGTCCCGCCCCCGGTTCGCCGCGGGCGGAGGTCGACGACTCCCCAGGGGCGTGCCGAAGGGCCCGCGCCCCGGAGGCGATCGTCTCCATGATCGTCGTGGACCTGGTCCTGGTCGCGGTGGCGTTCGCGTTCGCCTTCTCGCTGGGGGCGCACTACACGGGCGCCTGCATGGGCATGCCGTACGCCGCCGGCGCGATCCGGCTGCGCCCCGCGTTGCTCGTCATGGCGCCGTGCGTGCTGGTCGGCGCGGTCCTGGCGAGCGGGGGCGTCGAGGCGACGGTCGCGCACGGCATCCTCGCGTCGCCGACGGTCATGGTCCCGCTGGCGATCGCGATCGTCGCCTCCGCGTTCTCCCTCACGGCGATCTACAACCTCGTCGCGCTGCCGACCTCGACGATCCAGATCCTGGTCTTCTCCGCGGTCGGTGCCGGGCTCGGCGCGGGCGTCGGGGTGCACTGGGCGACGATCGAGACGCTCCTCGGGATCTGGGCGGCCGCCCCGTTCGCGGCGTGCGGGCTCGGCTTCCTCTTCGCCCGCGCGCTCGACCGCGCCGGAAGGCGCGCTCCGGTCGCCAGCGCCGGCCCCGGTCTCCCCGGGATGGCGGCGGTCGCGCTGGTCGCGATCGGGAGCGCCGCGTCGTTCGCGATGGGCGCCAACGACGTCGCGAACGCCTCCGGGGCGCTCGTCATGACGGGCCTCCTCGGGCTCGTCGCCGCCGGTCTGCTCGGCGGGGTCGCGATGGCGCTCGGGGTCGTGACGTGGGGCCGGCCGCTGCTCCAGCGCGTCGCGTTCGACGTCGTCCGGCTCGACGCGCGGACCGCGGCGGCCTCCCAGCTCGCGCAGGCGAGCGTGATCCTCGTCTCCGTCTCGTTCGGCTACTTCACGTCGATGAACCAGGCGCTCGTCGGGGCGATGATCGGCGCCGGGCTCTCCCGCAAGGGCTCGACGATCCGCCTTCGCACCGTCCGGGACATCCTCCTCGGCTGGGGCTGCGGGCCGGTCTCGGGAGCTGCGCTAGGATTCGCCGTGGTTCTCGCCCTCCGGGCCGCGCGCCTGTTCTGAGCTCGAGCGGGGCGACGGCGACCGGAGGGGTGCCCCGGCAGGGTTAGCGAACCTTTAAGTTACCAGTAGATATTCGATTACCCGAGGTAATCAACATGTCCGAGACGCTCCGATCGATCGTACGAAGGTTCCCGGGACGCCCGACCCTGGAGGGGGCCGGGGTCCGGCTGCGGCGCTCGTTCTCGAACGCCGAGGTGCCGCTGTTCGACCCGTTCCTGCTCCTCGACCGGTTCGGGTCGGGGAACCCGGAGGACTATCTTGCCGGCTTCCCGTGGCACCCGCACCGCGGCATCGAGACGATCACCTACGTCCTGAACGGCCGGGTCGAGCACGGCGACACCCTCGGCAACTCCGGGGTGATCGCGAACGGCGACGTCCAGTGGATGAACTCCGGCAGCGGGATCGTCCATCAGGAGATGCCGAAGCGGACCGAGGGGACGTTCGACGGCTTCCAGCTGTGGCTGAACCGGCCGGCGAGAGAGAAGATGTCGACCCCGGCCTACCGCGGGCTCTCCCAGCGCGAGATCCCCCGGGTCCCGACCGAGCGCGGCGGCGAGGTGAAGGTCGTCGCCGGGGCGTACGGCGGGACCGAGGGCCCCGTGCGGGGGATCTCGGTCGAGCCCGAGTACCTGGACGTCCGGCTCGCCGGCGACGAGCGCCTCGAGCTGCCGGTCCCCCCGGGCCGGACGGCGTTCGCCCACGGGATCGGCGGCGGCGGCACGTTCGCGGGCGACGACGCCCGTCCGCTCGGCGCGGGCGAGACCGCCCTCTTCGGGGACGGCGCCGTCGTTCGGGCCCGCGCCGGCCCGGAGGGGATGCGGTTCCTCCTCGCCTCCGGCCGTCCGCTGCACGAGCCGGTCGCCTGGTACGGCCCGATCGTCATGAACACCCAGGACGAGCTCTCCACCGCGCTGCTCGAGCTGCGGCGGGGGGAGTTCGTCAAGGAACGTCGGCCGATCGTCGAGGAGTAGGGCGGTCTCCCGAGGCCCCGGCCAGGCGCCCGAGCGCGCTTCGGAGGACGCGGGAGGCCCGGCGGAGCTCGACGACCGACAGCGACTCCCGCGCCGTGTGGTCGAGCCGGGGGTCGCCGGGGCCGTACGCCGCCCCGCCGCAGCGCCAGGCGGCCGCCGCGAGGTTCAGGTCGCTCGTCCCGCTCTTGCGGTAGAGGGTCGGTCGCCCGCCCTGCTCCCGGATCCCCGCGCAGAGCGCGGCGACGACCGGGTCGCCGCGCGGGAGCTCCGTCGCCTCGAGGCGGCAGAGGACGCGCAGCCGCGGCGGCGCGGACGATACCGGCAGCTCGTCGAGGACGGTAGCCGTGGGGAGCCCCGGCGGGAGGCGCAGGTCGACCGTCACGACCGCGACCTCGGGGTCGGCGCCGGGGTCGCTCGAGAACCCCACCGCCTTCACCGTCAGCGACCGGAACGGGCTCTCGCCGGCGTGACGGCCCGCGAGCTCGCGGAGCCCATGGACCCAGCCGACCGCGAGGTCGGTCGCCGTCGGCACGGGGGCGGACCAGTGCCTCCGAGGCTGGCGGAACGTCGCCTCGAGACGCAGGTCCCCCTTGTAGCCGATCGTCACGCCGTCCCAGCCGCTCGGTTCGCCGGCGATCACCGCGTCCGGCGCCGCCGCGCGCACGACGTGGCGGGCGCCGCGGCTGTCGGTCTCCTCGCCGACGGCGGCGACGACGCGGAACGTCCCCGGGCCGTGGAAGCCGGCCCCCGCGAGCAGCGCGGCGGCGAGCGCTCCCTTCGCGTCGACCGCGCCTCGTCCGTGGAGGCGGCCGCGCCGACGCCGGACCGGGCGCGCCCCCTCGACGGTGTCGATGTGGCCGAGGAACAGGACGGTCGGGCGGCCCCGGCCGGCGTCGGCGACGCCGTTGCCGGCGGCGTCGACCCGGGCGCGGTAGCCGAGCTCCCGCGCGATCCGGACGAACTCACGGACGGCCGCTCCCTCCTCTCCGGAGGGGCTGTAGCGGGCGAGCAGGCGCCCGAGGACGTCGGCGTCATCCATCGGCGACCGCCTCGGCGACCGCCGTAAGGCCGCGGTCCCAATCGTCCTCGTCGATGACGAGGGGCGGGAGGAGCCGCACGACGGTCGACCCGGCAGGGATCGCGAGGAACCCCCGGCGCTCGAGCGCCGCAAGGACGGGAGCGGCGCGCTCCCGCAGCTCGACCCCCCACATCAGGCCGAGGCCGCGCACCTCGCGGAGCTTCTCCTTCGGCAGCGCCGCGAGGCGGGGCGCGGCGAGGCGTCCGAGCCGCTCGGCGCGCTCGGCGAGCCGCTCGCGCACCAGGACGTCGAGCGCCGCGAGCCCGGCCGCGCAGGCGAGCGGGTTCCCGCCGAACGTCGAGTGGTGCGAGCCGCGGAAGCGCGCCTCGACCTCGGGGGTCGTCACGGTCGCGCCGACCGGCACGCCCCCGGCGAGCGACTTCGCGAGCGCGAGCAGGTCCGGCACGACCTGCGTGTGCTCGAAGGCGAAGTTCCGCCCGGTCCGGCCGAGGCCGCTCTGGACCTCGTCGAACCCGAGCAGCGCGCCCGTGCGGTCGGCGGCGGCCCGCGCCGCGCGCAGGAACTCGGCGCTCGCGACATGGACCCCGCCCTCGCCCTGCACCGGCTCGAGGAGGACGAGCGCGGTGCGCTCGTCGACCGCCGCGTCCAGCGCCGCCGGGTCGTTGAACGGGACGTGGGCGAACTCGGGGACGAGCGGCTCGAACGGCTCGCGGAGCTCTCGACGCCACGTCGCGCTGAGCGCCCCGTAGGTCCTGCCGTGGAAGCCGCGGCGCGCGGCGACGACCCGAGGGCGTCCGGTCGCCGAGCGGGCGAGCTTGATCGTCGCCTCGACCGCCTCCGTGCCGGAGTTCGACAGGAAGACCCGCCCGAAGCTCCGCGGCAGGAGGGAGAGGAGCCGGCCGACGAACGCCTCGCGGACCGGGTTCGCGTAGCCGGAGCCGAGGTGGATCAGCCGCGCCGCCTGCTCCTGGATCGCGCGGACGACCTCCGGCCGGCACGCGCCGAGGTTCCCGACGCCGTGGCTGGCGCCCAGGTCGACGTACCGGCGGCCGTCGGCGGCGAACAGCGAGGCGCCGTCGCCGCGCACGATCTCGACGCGGGGGTGCCCGCCCTCGCCGAACTCCCCCGTCGCCGCGGAGGCGCTCACGAGCAGACCGTCCCTTCGCCCGCCAGCGCGCGGCGGACCGGCCGCTCGGGGCGGGACGACGCGATCACGACGCGGCCGACCCCGGCGTCGAGCGCCGCGCGCGCCGCGAGGAGCTTCTTCTTCATCCGGCCGCGGGCGAGGTCGACGGCGGCGTCGAACTCGGCGTGGCGGACCGACGCGAGCACGCTCGAGGGGTCGTCGGGGTCACGCAGGAGCCCGGGGACGTTCGTCAGGAGGAGGAGCGCCTCCGCGCCGAGCGCGGCGGCGACCGCCGCCGCGACGGCGTCCGCGTCGACGTTGACGACGAGCCCCTCCGCGGTGACCGCCGGGGGCCCGACGACCGGCACGACCCCGAGGCCGAGGAGCCCGCGCAGGAGCCCCGCGTCGACCTGTTCGATCGTGCCGGAGAGGTCGTCGGCGAGGCGGACGACGTGGCCGTCGACGACCGCCCTCGCGCCGGTCTTCCGGCGCGCGAGCAGGAGCCGGCCGTCGACCCCGGAGAGCCCGACGGCGCGGACCCCTCGGGCGCCGAGCCCGGCGACCAGCCGCGTCTGGACGCTGCCGGCGAGGGCGAGGACGACCGCCTCGAGCTGGCCGGCGTCGCAGCGTCGCGAGACGACCCCGCTCGGGCTCGTGAAATGCTCGGCCGGCCGGCCGAGCGCCGCCGCGAGCCGGTCGATCTCCTCCGAGCCCCCGTGGACGAGGACGACGTCCGGCCGCCCCGCCAGGTCGTCCAGGACGCCGTCGGAGGCGTTGCCGACGGCCCCCCCGACCTTGACGACGACCGTCACGCTCCCCTCCGCTTACGTCGGGTGCAGGCCGAGGAAGCCGAGGCCGGCCGTCTCGGGGAAGCCGTGGCGCACGTTCAGGCACTGGACGGCCGCCCCCGCCGCCCCCTTCCCGAGGTTGTCGAGCGCGCCGAGGAGGACGGTCCGCCGGTGCTCGGCGTCCGGGGCGAAGCCGACGTCACAGAAGTTCGTGCCGGCGAGGATCTTCGGCTCCGGCTCACGGTGGATCCCGTCCGGGTCGTGGACGATGCGGACGAACGGCTCCGCGCCGTAGGCGGCGCGGTAGAGCTTCCACAGCTCGCGCTCCTCCGGCGGCTCGACGTCGAGGGCGTGGACGGTCGCGAGGACCCCCCGCACCGCCTCCACGGCGTGGCAGGAGAGCGCCGTCGCGACGCCGGTCTCCTGCTCGATCTCGGCGGCGTGGCGGTGGCCGGCCGGCGCGTAGGCGCGCATGACGCCCGAGCGCTCGGCGTGCTGGCCGGCCGGCCCGCTGTCGTGGCCCCCCGCCGACGAGCCGCTCTTCGCGTCGACGACCGCGCGGAGGCCGGAGGCGCCGACGGCCGCGGCGAGCGGCCGCAGCGCGAGGATCGTCGCCGTCGCGATGCATCCCGGGACCGCGACCAGGCGGGCCCGGCGCAGCGCGTCCCGGTGGAGCTCCGGCAGGCCGTAGACCGCCTCGGCGAGGAGCTCCGGGTGCGGGTGCTCGGTCCGATAGTAGCGGGGGTAGGCGTGGGGGTCGCGGAGCCGGTGGTCGGCGGAGAGGTCGAAGACGGTCCCGCCGGTGGCGAGCAGCCCCGGCGTCGGCGCCATCGCCTCCCCGTGAGGGGTCGCGAGGAACGTCGCGTCGGCCGGCTTCAGCTCGGCGCGCGGGACGAACGCAAGGTTCGTCGCGCGGCGGAGGTTCGGGTGGACGCGCGAGAGCGGTTTGCCGGCCATCGTCTCGCTCGTCACCTGCGTGAGCGTCACCTCCGGATGGCCGAGGAGGAGCCGCACGAGCTCCCCGCCGACGTAGCCGGAGCCCCCGACGACCGCGACGTTCATCGCCGGCCGACCTCGACGGCGTAGTCGACGATCGGGCCGGCGATGTCCGCCCCCGTCGCGGCGCCGAGCGCCTTGAACTCGGGGGTCGGGTTCACCTCGTGGACGACGAGGCCGCGGGGCGACTCCATCAGGTCGACCGCGAGGACGCCTCCCCCGACGGCGTCGGCGGCGCGCAGCGCGAGCTCGCGCAGCTCGTCCGTGAGCGGGGCCGCCTCGGTCGTCGCGCCCCGCGCGGCGTTCGTCCTCCAGGCGGCCGAGCGGCGGTACATCGCGCCGAGGACCCGGGGACCGACCACGAAGACCCTCAGGTCGCGGTCCGGCTTCGGGACGAACTCCTGGACGTAGAAGACGGAGTGGACGGCGGAGCCGAGCGCCTCCTTGTGCTCGACGATCTGCTCGGCGGAGGAGGCGTCGTCGACCTTCGCCATCAGCCGGCCCCAGGAGCCGACCGCCGGCTTCAGCACCGCCGGGTAGCCGACCTCCTCGACCGCCTTGAGCGCCGCCTCGGGCGAGAGCGCGACGACCGTGCGCGGGGTCGGGACCCCGCGCTCGGCGAGCCGGAGCGACGTGCGGACCTTGTCCCCCGCGAGCTCGAGGACGCCGGGGCCGTTGACCGAGCGGACGCCGTAGTGCTCGAGGCAGAGCGCGGCGTAGAGGGCGCGCGTGTGGCTGACCGAGCGGTTCAGGACGACCTCCGGGAGCCCGGACGGCCGCTCGAGGCCGAACGTCAGCTCGCCGTCGTCCAGGCGGACGACCTCGACCCCGCGCGCCTCGGCCGCCTGGAGGATCGCCTTCTCCTCCGGGCGGACGATCGTGGTGAACAGCCCGAGCCGGAAGCCGTTACTCACCCCAGTCCTCGGCTTCCTTCGGGGCCGGTTGGACGGCGAACGGCTCGACGGCCTGGACCTCGAGCTCCGTCCCGCAGTCCGTGCACGGGAAGACCTCCCCGAGCACCTTGTCGTGGCTTTCGACGCTGGCGGCGCATTCCGGGCATTCGGTCATGTGGTACCCTCGTTGACGAGCTCCTCGATCAGCTCGACCTTGCGGCCGAGCGAGGAGAGGGAAGTGCGGCGGCCCGCGAGGCGGGCGCGCGCGCGCGCGAGCTGGGCGGCGACCGCCGCCGGGC
>JASHSA010000122.1 GCA_030037035.1 Thermoplasmata archaeon | reverse complement strand
CCGGCGCGGCGGCTCAGCCGGCGCGCGTGGTAGAGCGGCGTCGGCCGCCCCCCAAGGGTCCGCGAGAGGCGGTCGTGCTCGCGTCGGAACGTCGGGTCCCGGCGGGCGGAGCGCCACGCCGACTCGAGCTCGGCGAGGGCGGGGACGAGCGTCTCGGGGACGTACGCCCCACCGTACGGTCCGTAGCGCCTACCCATGGCCCTGCTCGAACGCCTCGACCGCCGCCGCGAACGCGCGCATCCGCTCCGGGTCCTTGACGCCCGGGCTCCGCTCGATCCCGGAGGAGACGTCGACCCCCCACGGCCGGACGCTCGCGAGCGCGTCCCGGACGTTCTCCGGCGTGAGGCCCCCGGCGAGCACGAGCTTGCGACCGGGATGGGCGTCGACCAGCTTCGCGCAGAGCTCCCAGTCCGGCCGGACCCCGCTGCCGCCCGGGAGGTTCTGGCCCGCGGCGTCCAGATGGACCCGGGGGTAATCCTCGGCGGCGGGAAGCGCCGGAAGCGCGTCGGTCCCGCCGGCGACCGCGACCGGCACCGACGGCACGAGATGATGCCGCTCGAGGTACTCGAGGCCGTCCGGGACCGGGCCGTAGACCTGGATCCGGTCGACGCCGACCACCTCGAACAGTGTGCGGACGAGCTCGACCGTCGGGTCGACGACGACCGCCCACGCCTCGACCTCGCTCGGGACGTCGGCGACGAGCGCGGCGGCCGCCTCCGCCGAGAGCGAGCGAGGGGAACCGGGGACGTCGACGACGAACCCGGCGGCGCCGCCCGCCGGCACGAGCGAAAGCTCCTCGGCCGACCGCAGCCCGCAGAACTTCACGAACGTCCTCATCCGCGCACCCCCGGCGCCGGGCGACGCAGGGTCGCCAAGAACGCCGCCGGCTCGGCGGCGCGGACGACGGCGCTCCCGACCAGCAGCCCGTCGCATCCCCGGGACCAGAGCTCCGCGGCGTCGGCGGCACCCTCGACGCCGCTGAGCCCGAGGAGCGGCCGGAGGTGCCGGGAGCGCGCAGCGTCCAGCGTCGCGTAGGCCGCCGGACGGTCGAACCGCAGGCTCGCGAGGTCGCGCGTGTTCACGCCGTACACGTCCGCCGCCACGCCGTCCGTCTGAGATAATTCTGCCGTGCTGTGCAGTTCGAGGAGGACTTCGAGCCCGAGCCGATGGCTCTCGGCGGCGAGCTCGGCGAGCGGCCGCTCGAGGAGCCCCTCGCTCTGCAGCCGGGCGATCAGCAGCACGGCGGAGGCCCCGGTCCTCGCGGCGACCTTCACCTGCTCCGGGGCGACGACGAACTCCTTGAAGAGGACCGGCGCCGGCGTCCGGGAGGCGAGCTCGTGGACCCGGGCCGGGGAACCGTCGAACCCGTAGCCGGTCGCGAGGCAGGAGTAGGCCGTCACCCCCGCGAGCTCGGTACGCTGGAGGAACTCCTCTACGGAAGGGGGTCGGGGGAGCGGCACCGCCGCGCCGGGCGACGCGCGCTTGTACTCGACGAGGAGCGCCCCCTGCCCCCGGTCCCTCGCGATCGCCTCCCGAAGGCTCGGCGGGGACCGTCGGCGGGCCTCCGGAACGCCGGCCCCGTACGTCCCGGCGGCGAGCTCTTCGCGAACGTGGGCTGCGACGTCGCGCAGGAAGTTCGACCTCACGGTGCCCCCGGACCCACCTGACGCGCGACGTCGCGGAGCTCCTCGAGAAGGTCGTACGCCGCTCCCGCGTCGAGCGTTCCGCGGGCCGCCTCGACGCCGTCGCGGAGCGAGTCGGCGCGCCCGGTGATCCACAACGCCGCGCCCGCCGTCAGCAGGACGGAGCCGCGCCGCGCGCCGTGGCCCCCGCGCAGGACCCGCTCCGCCTCGCTGGCCGCCTGCTTCGGCGGCAGGGGTCCCCAGGGCCCGCGCCGTTCGGTGCCGTGGAGCGTCGCCTCCGGCCGGATGCGGAGCCTCTGCGGCCGCCGGCCCGTCCAGGTCCACGCGCGCGTCAGCGCACGGGGCGAGAACTCGTCGCAGCCGTCGTCCGACGCCATCGAGAGCCCGCGGCGCACGCCGAGGAGCGCGAGCGACGCGGCGAAGACGCGCGCGACCGCCTCGTCCGGGGCGCCCGCGACCTGGAACGGCACGGCCGCCGGGCTCGACAGCGGCCCGAGGCGGTTGAAGATCGTCGGGATCCCGATCGCCCTCCTCGCCTCGCGCACCGCGCCGGTCGTCGGGTGGTAGAGCGGAGCGTGCAGGAAGGCGACCCGACGTCGCCGGTACGTCGCTTCGGCGAGCGTGGTCGACGCCGTCACGGGGAGGCCGAGCGCCTCGAGGAGGTCGCTCGAGCCGCAGGGCCCCCGGGCGGAGCGGTTGCCGTGCTTGACGACCGGCACGCCGGCCGCGGCGACGACGAACGCCGCGACGGTCGAGACGTTGAACGACGGGACGCGCGCGCCCCCCGAGCCGCAGAGGTCGACGGGGCGGTCCCCCGGGGGCAACGGGAACGGCCGGGCGCGGCGTCGCAGCTCTCGGGCGAACGCGACCAGTTCGGCAGCCTCGAGCGGCCGCCCTGCGAGCGCGACGAGGATCGCGACGCGCTCGACGTCGCCGTCCGTCGGCTCGAGGAGCTCGTCGAGGACCCGGCGTGCCTCCGCCGAAGAGAGAGGCCCGGGGGCGAGCAGGCGCGTCAGCGTCCCCGCGATCAACGGCGCGCCCCCGCGAGGAAGTTCTCGAAGAGGCGCGGGCCGTCGGAGGTCAGGTACGACTCCGGGTGGAACTGGACCGATTCGACCGGCAGGCGCCGGTGGCGCAACGCCATCACGACCCTCCCCGCCCCCCACGCGGAGACCGCGACGTCGTCCGGTACGGTGGTGGGATCGACGACCAGGGAGTGGTAGCGCGCCACGTCGATCGGGCTCGGCAGACCCGCGAAGATCCCCTGCCCGTCGTGGACGATGCGGGTCCGTTCGCCGTGCACCGGGGCCCGCGCGCGCACGACCCGGGCGCCGTAGCGCTCGGCGAGGAGTTGGTGGCCGAGGCAGACGCCGAAGAACGGCCGCTCGCCCTCCCACCGGTCGAGCAGGGTGCGCGAGAGCGCGGTCAGCCGCCGGTCGCCCGGCCGACCGGGCCCGGGCGACAGGACGACCGCGGCCGGGTCGAACCGGACGGCGGGGGACGCCGGGGAGGTCGAGCGGACGACCCGCACGTCGGCGCCGAGCGCCGCCAGCGCCTGCTCGATGTTGTGGACGAACGAGTCCTCGTGGTCGACGAGCAGGACCCTCACATCGCCTCCCCGACGAGCGCCGCCTCGACGGTCGAGAGCTTCGCGATCGTCTCGTCGTACTCGCGCGCGGGCTCGGAACGGTGCACGATGCCGGCCCCGGCGGCGGTGTGCAGCCTCCCGTGCTCGGCGAAGCCGGAGCGGATCGCGAGCGCGAACGTCGCACGGTCGTGGGGCCGCAGGAGCGCGACCGTGCCGGCGTACGGTCCGCGCCAGCTCCGCTCTTCCCGGCGCAGCAGCTGGGTCGCCCGGATCTTCGGCGCGCCGCAGACCGTCCCGGCGGGGAACGTCGCGGCGAGGACGTCCCAGGCGCCGACCCCCCGCCGGGCGGTCGCGGCGACCCGGCTGACGAGGTGCTCGACGCGGGCGTACCGCACGAGCCGCTCCGTCCAGGCGAGACGCACGGAACCGGCCCGGGCGAACCGACCGAGGTCGTTGCGCGCGAGGTCGACCAGCATCCGGTGCTCGCAGAGCTCCTTTGGGTCGCGCGAGAGCGCCCGTCGCCCCCCCCGCGGACCTCGGGGGATCGTGCCGGCGATCGGGTCGACGTACGCCGTGCGGCCGTCGGTCTCCGCGACCGACTCCGGGCTCGCCCCCAGGACCTCCCGGTCGCCGAACCTCAGGTAGTAGAAGCTCGAGAACCGCTCGGCGGCGCGCAGCCGCCCCGCCCGGTCGAGGAGGTCGTCCGGACGCGTCCAGCTCCTTCGGTGCGCGAGCACGACCTGGAACGCCTCCCCCGCCCGGATCGCCTCAACGAGGCGACGCACGCTCGCCTCGAAGCGCGGCCGCGGCAGCGAGT